>JAITTD010000005.1 GCA_031287245.1 Bacteroidales bacterium | reverse complement strand
TGGTGGGTAAATATTGTTAAAAAACGTTAAATAACTGCTTTTGTTTTGACAAGATTAAAAAATCTATTTATTTTTACTATAATTTAATAGATAATTTTATTTTGTTGTTATTTGACTCTCAGCAATTTAACTTAAAAAAGGAGGTCGTGGAAATTGATAAATATACTCCGTTTTCTCTCACTTGTTGCGGTTTTATCTACGGTTTTTGTAGTTGATTCGTCGTTATCTCATGGCGTCATTGCAAGTAAATATTTTTGGTTTGCAGGGACAATGGCTGTGTGTGTTGCATTTTTGGCTGTTTCGCTGCTGTTTGACAAAAAAAATCGTCTATTATTGACATATACCGATTTTTTTGTATTGCTTTTTGCTGTTTATGTGATTTTAAATGTGATGGTACACCGCCGAATGCCGGATATGCGTCTGTGGTTGTTTCTGCTGTTGGTTTCATTATATGTGACGGTACGCTCGGCATGTGGTAATGAGAAACTGCGACAGTGGCTCCTTCACGCAGTGCTGGTTGTTGTGCTGGTTGAATCCGTCTGGGGATGGCTACAACTTTACGATTTCACGCCTTCATACCACAGTTTGTACAAAATAACAGGTTCATTGTTCAATCCGGGACCGTATGCCGGATTTGTGGCTGTGGGTGTGCCGCTGGCGTTGACTTATGCCATTGACAAGCAACATTCGCGCTGGGAACGATGGCTTGGATCGGCTACTTTGCTTGCCACCCTGCTGGTGTTACCGGCTACAGGAAGCCGTGCTGCATGGCTGGCGGCGTTGGTGGGCATCATTTTAGTCGGCGGCAGGCATTTGTTCATCAGAAATTGGTTACTGAAAAATATCCGTTGGCGACGATGGCTTGTTGTTGTTGGCGTTTCATTGACAATATGCCTGTTGGCAGGATTATACTTTATGAAAAAAAACTCAGCCGACGGACGCTGGCTGATATGGCAGATAAGCACAGAGGCAATAAAGGAGCATCCACTTTTTGGCACCGGTTTTGGCTCTTTTTCAGCAATATATGGCAACGCTCAAGCCTCATGGTTCCTTTCGGGGAAGGGGACAGACGCACAAATGACCGTAGCCGACAGTCCCGAATATGCCTTCAATGAATACGTACAGATATTGGTCGAATTGGGAATCG
Source organism: Bacteroidales bacterium (assembly GCA_031287245.1). Classification (GTDB taxonomy): domain Bacteria; phylum Bacteroidota; class Bacteroidia; order Bacteroidales; family UBA4181; genus JAIRLS01. The sequence goes on along the minus strand of JAITTD010000005.1, from coordinate 2,993 downwards.
TTGGATTGGCGCTGTTTCTGGCTGTAATGGTGTTTTGCATCGGATTGCCGGTAGCGGAACGTCATTTTTCGGCAACAACCGCTTCCCTGCTCACATGGCTTGTTTTCGCTGCATTTTCATATCCGTTCAGCGTGTTGCCGCTAAGTATCCTGTTGGTCGTTCTGCTGGCTATTGCCGCATCTTCATCACAGGAATTGAGAGTAAAAAAGCGCCTTCATACATGGCTAAGAACTGTTTTTTGGATGATTGGCATCACTGTAACTATTTACAGTTCATATCACATCCTGCCCCGCCGAACCGCATATCATGAATGGGCAATGCTGCAAACACTCTACCATTCAGATACATATAAAGAGATTCTGAAAGACTATGAAGCATTGTACGATGCACTCTGTTTTGAAAAAAAATTTCTGTTCGAATATGGACAGTGCCTTTCCAAAACGGGGAATTACCAGCAAAGTAACAGGCTTTTTGAAGAATATCTGCGTTATGGAAGCGATCCGATGGTATTCAACTGCATGGGCAACAATTATAAACTGATGCAGGAGTTTGGTAAAGCAGAAAATGCTTATTTTCGGGCATCGCAAATTATTCCCAACCGGCATTACCCGTTGTATCTGTTGATGAAACTGTATGACGAAACAGGACAATCGAATAAGGCGCATGAGATGGCTGAAAGATTGTTGAATAAGCCCGTAAAAGTGCCGTCAACAGCAATACGGGAAATGCAGCAGGAAGCAAAAAACATACAAAAAAGCAATCAATAATGAGAAATGTAAAATCAAAAATCAAAAAAATCTTATGGCTATTGGGAGAGTACATTTTGTATCTTTTTCTTTCCATGTTGTTAGCGCTGTTCATCCGGTTGTTTCTTTGTAATTTCTATCGCGTGCCGTCAGATTCGATGACGCCTGCCATTGTTGCCGGCGATTTCATCATGGCAGAGAAATGGACGTATGGAGCGCGGATATTCACCAGTCTGAAATTTACCAGTCAACAGGATCCGCCGTTAAAGCGAGTACCCGGTTTTGGCAGCATACATCGAAACGATGTGGTAGTGTTTAATTACCCGCATCGCGATACATGGGATACCGTTCGCATGAACCTCAGTCTGTTTTTGATTAAACGCTGCATAGGGATTGCCGGCGACAGTTTGTCCATTGTGGACGGCTATTATCGCATTGCCGGAGTGAAGGATACTGTTGGTCATATACCGGGTCAAAAACAATGGGTGCGCCATTGCAAGTGGGCTGACTCGTCTATTTTACGCACTTTCCCGTTTGATACTGCTTTTCATTGGAACGCCTTCAATTTCGGTCCATTCTACATTCCGGCAGCAGGTGCATCCATACCGCTAACGCCCCACAATTTTACGCTTTTCCACACGCAAATTACCTACGAAACAGACGCAACGGTTATTTTGAAAGATTCTTTGGTATATATCAACGATTCTCTCGCTCGCGAATATACTTTCCGCGAAAACTGGTATTTTATGGCAGGCGACAATGTGGCAAATTCGCAGGATTCACGCTATTTCGGACTTGTTCCCGAAAAATTTATTATCGGCAGAGCGTGCATCATCCTGTCGTCAAAGGATATGTACAGCGGAAAAAGACGATGGAGAAGGATGTTTAAAGGGATTAAAAACTAACAAACGGATGATTTAATTATTCCAACTGGTCGCTAAGGTTCAACACCTTGGCAATGATTGCCTGCCGCACGAACATTCCGTTGAGCGCTTGGGTGAAGTAGTATGCCTTGGGATTGTTGTCCACGTCCACGTCTATTTCGCCAACGCGCGGCAAGGGGTGCAACACCCGCATATTAGGGCGAGTATTTTCAAGCATGGCATTGTTGAGCACGTATGCGTTCTTGTTTTTTTCGTACTCTACGAGGTCTGAAAAACGTTCTTTCTGAACTCGCGTCATATAAACAATGTCCGCTTCGGGCAGAATGCCGGTAAAATCGGAACATTGAAAACAGCGGATACCTTGCGAATGAAGGTAAATCTTGTATTCAACAGGCAGTTGCAATTCTTCGGGCGCAATAAACCAAAAGGTGGGGTTGAAATACGAAAGCGCCACCAGCAGGGAATGGACGGTTCGACCGTATTTCAGGTCGCCAATCATAAAAATGTTCAGATTTTCGAGCGTTCCCTGTGTTTTTTGGATGGAATACAGGTCAAGCAGGGTTTGCGAAGGATGCTGGTTAGCGCCGTCACCTGCATTGATAACAGGTACAGAGGCTATCTCGCCGGCATAGCGAGCGCTACCTTCCAATGGATGTCGCATGATAATCAAATCCACGTAGTTACTCACCATTTTGATAGTATCTTTGAGCGTTTCACCTTTGGACACACTCGAACTGTTGGCGTCGGAAAATCCGACAACCCTGCCGCCAAGCCGTTGTACAGCCGTTTCAAAACTGAGGCGTGTGCGGGTGGACGGCTCAAAAAAGAGCGTCCCGACAACTTTTCCGGAAAGAATATTCTGATTCGGATTGTGTTCGCATTTGGCGGCTATCCGCAAAATATCAAGGTATTCATCCCTGTTGTAATCACTAATGGAAACTAAACTACGATTTTGCATACTCATTTTCAAACGCTACAAAAATAGTGTATTTCTTTCAAAATGCAAAATTAGCCGAAATGAATAAAATTTTAATCACCGACAATGAGAGTGAATGTTGTCTGGTCTTCAAACAAATCTTCCTGCATGGGACAGGCTGTAATAGTGATTCATTGTGATACGATAGTGATTCAGTAGTGATACGATAGATTCACCACTGTTTCACTACTGTATCACCACTGTATCACTACTGTTTCACTCAATTTTTCAATTTCTCACCGCTTTTATCGTTTTCGTTTTCCCGTCTTTTTCTATCTGAAATAAATACAGACCTGCGGGCAGTTGTTCCAGATGGATTGTTTCATCGGGATTTTCCACCTTTTGGGTGTGTACCACTGTGCCGGCTGTGTTGATCACCTTCAACAG
>JAITTD010000316.1 GCA_031287245.1 Bacteroidales bacterium | reverse complement strand
TTTTGACAACTCCGCGCGAAATGGCTAAAATCGGACATTTGGTAATGCACAACGGAAATTGGCAAGGCGAACAAGTTGTATCTTCAAGGTGGATTGCCGAAATGACAAACAGTAAAATTGCCAAAGAGCAAACAGGTAACGAAATGACGTTTGGTTATTATTGGTGGATAGACGAAAGTCGGGGCATTGTTTTTATGTACGGTCACGGCGGGCAGTTTGTGTTTGTAAAATCAAGTAAAAACTTAGTGGTTGTTACTACTGCCGAACCAAATACACAAGGGAAACACGAATTTTTGATTCAAAAAGCATTGGCACTTTTTGATGAAATAGATAAAATTACGAAATAATATTATGTAAATTTGCGTACAATAAAACAAAGAAAATATGAATTTCAAAATACGGATACAGACAGGACTTTACGCTGAAAATCAAAATAGTAATAAAATATTACCTTTTATACAAGATTACCCTGAAATGGGGTGTTTCAATCATGAAACTGTTAAATCTTATTTTCATAGTATAACCAATGAGATAAAAGTAGATAATTCCATAGATGACTGGACATTAACTATCTGCATTTGTATTGGCGGAGCAATGGATGAAAAAGAAATTGCAATGTATAAGCGGGGCATTACTTACCTGAACGACAAAGAAAAAGAAGTAAGCATTCGTATTTCTTTGCCTTCAAGCGATGAAATAAATTGGGGAATCAAAAAGAAATACCGCTTTAATCAGTATGCGAAAAGAACGATTGACAAGGGTTTCACGATTATACCCGTCGATTACAGTCAATTCGATAATATGAAGGATTACATTGAATACAGTATCAAAGTGGCTCTGAATCGCACATTTACAGACGGAATTACACTGAAAGGACAGAAAATAAAGATATGAGGTGACTGCCAATCCTGAAAATTACAGTTCATCCATCATTTTTAGAATGGAATCAAAATTTGTTGTCTGTCCGTTTTTTGTTAATGTCCACCGAATGGGGTCATCGGATGATACGGAGACAGATAGCGGTTCGTTTTGTGAGGTATCACCTGATTTTACCACATAACCGTTACGTTCCAGCGCTTTTCGTGTCCAAAATGCAGTTTTTCCTTCTCCTGCAAGGGCGATAGGGGTGGTTTGGTGATAGCGGATGAGAAATTCGCCGTTGGTGTCGTCAAAGTTGAGGTTACTGCCTGCAAAGATACTGTTGAACTGCCCGTTGAGCGCCAAATCCTCCGGCGCCCCCTCGCAGATGTTGTTTTCGGCAATCAGCCACAGTTTGTCGGCGCCCTGCATGGCAATATTGAGGTCGTGGGTGGAAAAGACAATGGTTTTGCGCCTTTCGCGCGTCAGGCGGTGCAAAAGCCACACCAACTCGTACTTGTTGGGCATATCAAGAAACGCTGTCGGCTCGTCCAACAGGATTATGCCGGTGTCTTGCGCCAAAGTGCGGGCTATCATGGCGCGTTGCCGTTCGCCGTCGCTGGTTTCGTGCAGGTTTTTGTGCGCCAGATGAGCGATGCCCACCAGTTGCAAGGCTTCATCTACTTTTAACAAATCCTGCACCGTTAGTTTGCCGAGCCAGTTGGTATAAGGAAATCGCCCAAAGGCAACCAACTGACGAACAGTTAGATACGATGCGCCCACCGCATCGGTGGACACGATGCTCAATTGCTCAGCCCATTCGGTTTTGGAAAAATGCTGTGTCGGTTTGCCCGAAAGCAGAACAACGCCGTCAAGACGCGGCTGCAACCGAGCAAGGGTACGCATTAGAGTGCTTTTGCCGGTGCCGTTGCGCCCAATCAACGCCACCAACTCACCCTCGGCAGCCGTCAGATGGATACCGGACAAAATCGTCTGTTGCCGATAGCCTACGCTCAAATTTTGGATGGATAGTGACATTTTTTATCTGATAAACAGTAACTTAGTAATGTGAGTTTTTGAGCCGTCATCGTTGGTGCAGAAGACCAGATACACTCCGGTAGCCACTCTCCTACCCTTGCTGTTGCAGCCGTTCCACACCGCTTGCCCGCCAAGGGTGCGGGTATGATGAACGAGATTGCCCGCAACGTCAGTAATTTTCACATCGGCGTCTTTTATCAAGCCTGTAATGGTAATTTCACCCTGATAATCCGGGTGCACAGGATTTGGAAACACATATACCTTGCCGAAATCGTCGCCGCTGGACACTGCATCGCTGCGATAAGACTGTATGCCGTAGTCGGTGGCGAAAAAAACCTCGCCGGTTCTGTCATTGATGGCAATATCGCGTATTTTATCGGAAAAAAGCGGGCTGTTGGCGGTAGTAAAATGCCGCACTTCGCCGGTATTGTCTTCGTCAATGAGGAATACGCCGCCGTTCTCTGTGCCGAACCATTTGCGGTAAGCGCCGTCAACGGCTACCGACAGTGTGTTTTCAGAACCCAGCAAGGCATACATAAGGCTCGGCTCATCGCTTCCCGCACGGTTGGGATGAAAACCGACGGGGGGTTCATCCATAACGCGAGCAGTATTGTTGTAATAAACCGGTCCGAGATTTGTGGTTACCCATATAATGCCATCGGGTGTATTGGCTATTTGGTGCGTGTTGTAAGCCGGAATACTTCCGGTATAGTTGTAGGGCGTGAAACCGATAGCCTTGTTCGTCTGTCCCGCCTCTGTAGAAGTCTTATCGAACACCCACAAGCCTTTGTTGAGCCGCGTAGTCCATATCTGGCGATTCTCATCCTCCACGAAACGCCCCATAACAGCATCTGCGCTCCATGCGGATGATGTCCATTGCCCGCCTGCCAGTAATGCAGCCTGCCTGCCGTTGCTCACCCACAGTTTATTGTTGGCATCCATCAGCAAACCGCCACATAAAACACCGTCACTACCGGCAATTAAGGGACTGTTTTGCGCGTTGTAGCGCTCTGCAAGTACTCCGTTTTGAAAAACGTACACTCCCCCACCCCACGACGCAACATAGTATGTATCAGTATTATCCGATGTCATATCCGCATCGGTGAAATCATATAAACCTTCCGGTGCAATGCTACTCCATTGGTTGGCAGCAAAAATATGAAGTTCGCCTGCCAGGTGCAATGGCGTTCCGGCATCACTTCTGCCGCCCGACACTGCCAACAGTTTGTCCGCTTTGTAACGAAAGGCGCTGGCATGGTTGGACGATGGTCCGTTCAGCACACAAAAATAAAACTCATTCGCAGACGACCACCGGCATAATCCTTGTCGGTGGTCGGCAATCCAATAGACACCGCCTGTTCGCCATGCATCATGTGCGTTTATTATTCTGTTATTCAAGGTAGTAATGGTCTGTTCAAAAGCGTTCACTATTGGGCTATAAGTTAATAACGCCTTGTCTGTTGCTATTATTAGCACTCCGTCGCAAAATTTCAGGCTGTTGACGGATGCTGCGAATGAGAGTGGTATATCAGAGAATACACTGCCTTCGTATTTGGAAATTTGATGATTCATATCGCAGGCATACAGCGTATTATCTGATGCCGCAAGCTGCTTGAAACCCTGCCCGCTTTTTATCCTTTCCCAAACTGAAAAATCGGTCAATCTGTTGCTGTTTTTATCTGCTTTTTTTATGCCGTCGGTGGTGGCTGCATAAATCATCCCGCCTGATATTGCTACCGCATTGACCATCGCAGGGGCGCCACCATCGCCAATGATGTAGGTGTCGGCAATTCGTTGCGACTGCAAATTCACTGCCACAACGCCAAAGGGACATGAGAGGTACGCCATCTTCCCTGCCACGCAAATATGGTTGATGCGGCGGTCGGCATACAGGCTGTTGCGCTTCACATCGGGAATGTTGACAATCCCTTTGTCTGTTATCAGGTCAATGTTGCCACTGGCATAGCCTACCACCACCGTTTGCGCATCGGGTGCGTATTCCAGCGCAGTAACTCCTGCATCGCTCAAGCCGTTATGCTTGGTCAGTTTTTCGAGATGACGGGTAAACACATTGTAAATGCACAAACCGACACCATTGCTGCAATAGACCTTATCGCCTGCCACAGCCACCGCATCGGCAGTGTTCCACGAGAGATGGTCGCGCCAACCGCCGACTGGCACTTGGGCGCGAGCCACAATGCCGAGCACAAGGCATATCATGATGATCACTTTTCTTTGCATCTGTCGAATAAAAAACGTTACAAATGTAGGCGAATTTCTTCAATCAAAAAAGATTGAACCTGTTATTTACAGAATATTTTGAATTACTATAATAAAACCTGCGAAAATCCGTTAAATCTTCGTTACAAATAATAAACAATATAAACAATAAAATGATACAATTTACAAACAAGTATGACTCTCCGCTCGGCGAGATTACACTGGCAAGCGATGGCAAATCCCTGACAGGATTGTGGTTTGACGGACAAAAGTATTTCGGATATACGCTGCCCCCCAAAACGGAAAACAAACAACTTCCCGTTTTTGAAAAAACAAAGGAATGGCTCAATTGCTATTTCAGCGGCAGCGAGCCTAATTTTGCATTGCCTGTGAAGATGTATGGTTCGGAATTTAGAATGGCAGTATGGAAAATTCTTCAACACATCCCTTACGGTCAATTAACGACTTATGGCGAAATTGCTGCGGAAATTGCGAAGAAACGCGGTGTCGCCCGAATTTCGGCGCAAGCGGTTGGCGGTGCAGTCGGGCATAATCCTGTTTCCATCGTTGTGCCATGCCACCGCGTAGTCGGCGCGAATGGCAGTTTGACGGGTTTTGGCGGCGGTATTCCGCGAAAAATTGAGTTGCTCCAACTCGAACGTGTGAATATGGATCAATTAAAATATTAACACACGAATTATCCCAGCGCCTGTTTTAAATCGGCAATCAGGTCTTCAATGTTTTCGATGCCCACCGAAACGCGGATAAGCGTATCTGTGATGCCTGTTTTGTGGCGCTCTTCTTCGGTCATGGATGCATGAGTCATCACGGAGGGCAGTTCTATCAGCGATTCTACACCGCCTAAACTTTCGGCTATGGAAAAGACCTTCAAGCGTTCGAGAAATGCTTTGGCTTCGGCTACCGTGCTTTTCAACTCGAAGGACAGGACGCCGCCGAAGCCGCTTGCCTGTGTTTTGGAAAGTTCGTGCTGAGGGTGGCTCTCCAAGCCCGGATAGAGGACACGTTGCACTTGGGGGTGCTGTTCGAGGAAACGGGCTACTGTCAAAGCGTTTTTCTGGTGCTGTTCCATCCGCAATGCCAGTGTTTTGATGCCTCGAAGCGTCAAATACGAATCAAAAGGTGACAATACGGCGCCTGCAGAATTTTGATAAAACTGAATACGTTCGTAATATTGCGCGTTGTTGGTCGCCACGGCGCCGCCAAGCACGTCGCTGTGCCCTCCGAGATATTTGGTGGAACTGTGAAGCACAACATCCGCGCCCAATTCCAACGGATGCTGGAAATATGGCGACAGAAAAGTGTTGTCCACCACTAAAATGATGCCGCGCCTACGGGTGATCGCAGCAACAGCACGGATATCACACACTTTCAGCAAAGGATTAGTAGGTGTTTCAAGCCATACTAATTTGGTGTCGGGGCGTATCGCCTGCTCTACCAATTGAGGGCGAGTGGCATCCACAAAGGAAAATGTTATGCCATAATCGGGAAGTATGTCGGTAAACAGGCGTTTGGTGCCACCATACAGGTCGTCGAAACCAAGAATATGGTCGCCGGTTTTCAATAAAGCAAGCAATACATTGAGTTCTGCTGCCGAACCGGAACTGAAAACCAGTCCGTAAGCGGCATTTTCGATTGCTGCTAACTTGTCTTCCAAGGCTTTACGGGTAGGATTGAGCGAACGGGTATATTCATAACCGCCGGTGAGCACATCTACTTCTTTGCGGGCAAAAGTGCTTGCCAGATGAATGGGCACAACGATATCGCCAGCAGAGCCTTCACGAAAATCGGGAATTTCTCCGGCTCGTACCGCTTTAGTGGAAAATCCGCAATGTTGAATATTCATTTATTTAGGGTTTAAAGTTTAAAGTTTCGGGTTTCGGGTTTCGGGTTTCGGGTTTCGAGTTTCGAGTTTCGGGTTTCAGAACTTGAAACTTCAAACTCGAAACTGTCAACTGTTACTGTTGGATGTT
>JAITTD010000312.1 GCA_031287245.1 Bacteroidales bacterium | reverse complement strand
TGCCAAACACCCGCAACCCCGAGAGCGCAAACTTGCCCGAGGGTACGCGCCCGTTGACAATGCGGAGGAAACGCACCGGGCTTGGCTTCGGCAGCCGGATGTAGTCGTGCGGTGCATCGCGACCCGCGTTGCGCGACCTGTCCACGAGCGGCTCCCAACGCAGGCTGTCCGTCGATTTCTCCACCGTGTACTCGTAGTATATATCATCCGCACGGCCAAGCGAAGTGGCATCCTGGTCGGCAAAGTTGATTTGCAGGGCATACACATCGCACACCGCGCCCAAATCCATCGCCAGCCACTCGTCCTTGCTGCCTGTTTGGGCGCTCCACCACGTGCGAATATCCTCGTTTGCTGCGTTTTCGGGGGCGTGTGCCTCATCCAGCGTGGACGAGGCGTGCACGGGCTTGCCGTATGAGAGCAGCATCCAGCCGGGGAACAGCTCCTCGGGGGAGGCGACTTTTTTGTCGGGCACGATGAGCGGGTAGTCGCCAAAGACCGTGCAGGCATACATATTGCAGGCTTCGTCGAAGAACACAGGGTGAAGCGAGAGCCGCCGCTCAAACACGTGCCTCACCGAGATGGTGCTCGTGCCCATGTGCCAGTAGTTGCCATACTTATCCTGAAAGGTGCAGCCGTGGCCCACGCCGGCTATGAAGCCCTCGGGCTTGTAGGCAAAGGGGTTATGCTCGGCTATGGTGAATGGACCCAGCGGATACCCGGACACATAAACCGCGTCGTTGTAACTTTTGGACTTCGTGCCGGGGTTGGCGTACTGCAAGTAGTAGCGACCCTTGTACTTGTTCATCCAACAGCCCTCCACCCACGGGCGGCGCTTGTCGTCCTCGTTGTTGGTGCCCGGCACCTCCCAGCCGTACTTTTTCCGGTCGCTGTTTACGAGTTCCACGAGGGGCCCGATGGTGTCGAAAGTTACGGGGTTAAGTTCCACCGCCACGGTGGGCTTGACGTCGCTGCAACCGGCGTAATAGTATAGCCTGCCGTCGTCGTCAAGGAAAAGGGCGGGATCGGTATCGTGTATCGCGAACTTATCCGTTACCACCTCCCACTTGCCCGTTTTTGGGAACGCGGTTTTGTACACCACCGGGCAGCCGGAGGTGATGAAGTAGATTTCGTTGCGAATGACCACCGCCGCGGGGGCGTAGTTCTCCAGCGGCAAGTCATCGGAGGTAATCAAGTTCCACGTTACCAAATCTGTGGAGTGGAAGTATCCGCCGGACTTGGAGGCGAACATATAGTACTCGCCCTCAAAGAGCACCACCGAGGGGTCTGCCGCCTCACGCCGCGAGGGCGTGTCGAGACAAAAGCGGTAGCTCAGGTCGATGGGGTTGCAGATGGTTTGGAACAGCACCGGCTCGGCGCCGTTGCCACCGCCGCAGCCTGCCAAAAGGCAGAGCATTGCGAAAAGCATCGTGTTACATAATAATAAGTTTTTCATATTTTTGAGTTTCATGATATTTATTTATTAATTATTTATGTTACTTGCTTTTAAGGATGCTTATCTGTCCTGTCAATCCTGATTTTTGCAATTGCGAATCGGGGCGATATGGATTGGAAGAGCACCACGTTTTTCGTTCTGCTTCAGGCAATTTACTGTCGCCAATCAAACGATTCACCCACGTTGTTGTCACTTCGATGCTTACCGTATTGTCGCCTGTTTTTGTGTATGCACTGATGTCCAAACGATAGGGATGTGTCCACAAGCCTCCGGCATATTTACCGTTGATTTTTATTTTTGCCATGGCGGAAACATCGGTCAAAGCAAGATAAAGTGCGCCATTGGAATTTTCGTCCAAGTGAAAGGTATTTTCATAAAGCACTGTTCCCGAATAATGTTTGATATTGAAATCTTCCAAAGTAGATAAATCCTGCAACTGATTCAGAGTAATCGTTTTCTCTTTGTCAAAAGTCACTGTCCATGGGTTGGACAATTCAACGACTGTATGCAAAGGCGGATAATTCAGTTCTACATTTCCCGAATTACTTGCACCGGCTTTTTTGCGGAAAACGATAAACGCACTTTCATTAGGCGCTAATTGTAGCGGCACAACTGTACCCGTAGCGGTTTGCGTAAACGCCGGTAGTTTACGGATTTTTCCCGAAACGGGATTCCACATCTCCGGTTGCTTGCCTTTCACTCTAAATTCCGGCTCAATCGTAATGTCATTTTCACTCTGATTGGTCAGGAAATAAATATCTGTATTTCCTTTGTTCCGGTGTCCGAACAAAACACTTCGGCTACGCTCAGTGTCCACCTTACAATCGGGTGCGCAGTTTATCGTATTAAAGGCTTCCTGCATATCCATTCCGTCAATCAGCAAACCTTTGCCTATTTTCGCCTGTTTTTCTCCCGGTTTTATATTCGACCAAAGAGATGCTGCCAGTTCCTGGACTTGTTTGTCCGCATCGGGATAATTTTCGAGACTGGGCGACCGTTTGGGTGAAGGACCCATCACAACTGCTCCGTCCTCAATGAGCTGTTTGATTTTATGCAACAATTCGGGGCGCATGGTTTCCAATGCAGGCAAGACTAAAATCCTGTATTGTGTGCCGTGCGGCAAAGTCAGCAGACCGTTTTTAACCGTCATGTATTTTTCAATCACTTCCGCATTGATGTAGTCGAATTGATACCCTTTCGGCAATTCCGGGTTCGTGATGCCTGTCATTTTGGGTGCATCTTCGCCGATAAAATAGGCGACATCGGCTACATTCAAACCTTGTTGGAGCATGAAATTGACTCGTTTCAGGTAAGTTGTAAACAAATCCAAATGAGGAAACCAGGTATTTTTCCGGTTAAATTCAGTGCCGAACCAGGCATTTACGCCGGGGGCTTTGTCTTCATACGGTTGAGAAATATAGACGTGAAGCAGGGTGTTGTTGATGCCTTCCGAGAAAAAGCGGTCGCCGCGTTGTTTCAACACCGCCGGATAGCGGCTAAACCCAGGTCCTCCGGAGGTGAACGATTCGGCTGATACTTTGGTTTTTCCGTAAATATGTGCGCTGGAGGATGCAGCCCTGTTTTCGATGTTGCCCAAATCGCCAACCGCCCAAAATTCGCCTCCTATTTCATCCGACTGACCGCCATATTGGAGAAATTCGCCCGGAAATCCCCAATGTCCGTAGTTCTCCAACCAGGTTGTTAATCCATGTTGATGACTGACGTCTCGTAATCCGCCAACGTAATCATACGCGACTTTGTCGGCGATTAATCTTCGCAAATCCCACAAAAAACGGTCGGATATTTCTTCGCTTTGCACCACCGTTCCATAATAAGCGGGAAGATATGGCAGCGGGTCGTATCCGTAACGGGTTTTAAATTCTTCCAATAAACCGTCTGTAAAATTTTGTCCACCCGTTTCGTAACTGTCTGCTACAACCACTTTCCACGATTTCCGGTCTTCGGCAGGAATCCTTCTGATGATTTCACCCATGTAAGCGTCAAAATGCGCTTCAATGTGTTTTTTGCTCATTTTATCCGTTTCCAAACCTGTTGCTTCCCGGCTTGCCGGAGCATTGGTAACGCCTGTCGGCAACATTCCCATACGGAGAATTACCCAATCGCCTTCGGGGGCATTCCAAACCAAATGGTCGCCGGACAAATGCCCGGAAATGTCGAATACTTTGGTGGGATCGACCACTAAAGCAGGGTTGTCCACAACCGGTTGCGTTCTCCATTGGTATTCGTGCCAGTAGGGAAGCGGCGTCTGAAACATTTTTGCCAATGTTTTTTCAGGATACCGTTCAATTGTTGGAGCAGACGACAGCACTGCGTCTTTCAGCCAGTTGATGTCGCCCCTGCCGGAAATGACTAATCTGAAATCCCTGGCTGTAACCGCCGGAACGGAGACAGCCACCGGCGAGTATGGGTCAAAGCCCACATTGAGCGCCGCATTGTAGCGGTCGATTTGAAACTCGGCGAGGGTTTTGTATTCGTTGTTTTCCTTTACTTGAATTTTTGCCGGATTGTTTATTCCCTGCGATGCGTATATTTTTAGCGACCGGAGAGTGAACGGTTCGCCGGCAGTGAAATCGATGGTGATTTCCCGTTCGGTGATTTTTGATTTTGAGGAGGAAAGCCACATTTCTTTGGCTTCAATTGCCGGATAAGCAATGACTTTTACATCTTCAAAATCTTTTCCGGGTTTTTCCAACAGAATATCCGTTTTCCGACCGCCCGAAATCCGGGTCGATGTGGACGCCAGATAACGCATGGCTTGTTCCGGTTTCACCCACGGACCGCCCGACTGGCTCCATCCGGGGGAATTGAAAATTCCGATGTCGATACCTAATTCGGTAGCAGTTTTCAAGGCGGTGTGCAGGATGCGCCACCATTCGTCAGTGCCGAATTTGACGTTTCCAACTCCTTCGTTTAATCCGATATTGCCGATGAAAGTGCGATTGATGCCGGCAGTTTTCATGGATTGCAAATCTTTCACTACTCCTTCTTCCGAAATTTGATCTGAAATCCAATACCAGTAAACGGAGGTTTGAATAGAATCGGGCGGCGTTACAAAGCCCGCTTCCAATCCTTGGTCGGAGGTATTTGTGCAGGAGAAAAAGGCCAGGATACTCCATGCCAATACGATCATAATTTTTAAATTTGTTCTCATGCGAAAATAATTTGAAGATTTAATAATTTAATAATTTAAAGATTTTCATCCTCTATGGCGTTTATTAAACATGTATGTTTCATGTGTACATAATTTGTTTTTTAAAGGTCACATGGAACTCGCGTCATGTTCATGCTCTTTGGAGCAAGTTTTGCATGCTCGTTTCTTGCGATTAATTTGTTTTTTAACGGGCTGTGATGCTTACTAATCCGCAAACACCTGTTTCATCGGTCGTCCAATCCAAACTTGCGGTTGCTCCAGCCCGAAAATATAGGCTATTGTTGCCGCAACGTCAAATTGCATCATACTTTCTTCGAAATTTAAACCTTT
>JAITTD010000105.1 GCA_031287245.1 Bacteroidales bacterium | reverse complement strand
GCGGATAGCCCGTAGGGCTTAATTTGCATAACCGCAGGCTTCAGCCTGCGGACAGAACGTGCCACAGCACACGGCGCGCGGTACAAAAGCAAAACCTTGAAAAACAGCGGCTGTCCGCGCGCAATAAACGATGTTTGCCCAATGTTTTTCTATTGATATGAATGTCCTCACGGACAATTCCGTAAGGTTTTGCCTTTTGTTGCAGGACTTGAAAAAATATAATCAATTTTACCCATTGGTAACTAAATTTATATAAACTCTATTATTTACCCATTAAATTTTAAACCTTATGAAATGCGATAGTATAAAATCATTTGTAAGAATAATTTGCTTGCTGCTTTTTATTCTTGTTTTTCCCGGATTTTTTACAACAATATCATCCCAGGAAATTACTCCTATTCAATTTGAATATGTTGACCCGCTTGAAAAAGTATTGGCAGAAGCGAGTTACTTTCGACCCAAAGAGGCTATAAGTGAAGTTGTTAGAGGCGAAAATGCAAGTTTGCAGTTTGTAGTTCGTTCAACCGACAACATCACCAATTTGAAAGTTCACGTTTCTACGGCTACAAACAGCGAATCTGCACTTCCTCCGGCAAAAAAAGGCTTTGTAGGATATGTAAAAGTAGGGCGGAGCATCTGGGATTATTCGAGAGACCGCATCGTTTCTTATTCCGGATATTATCCCGACCCTATTTTGGAACAAGAGTCTATCGATGTAGTATTTGGTAATGCGCAACCGATATGGATATCTGTTCCGATTCCAAAAGATGCAAAACCGGGATTATATAATGGAAAAGTTACAATTACAGGAAAAAACGGCAAAGAATTGTTTTCCATTTCAAAAAATTATTCGATAAAAGTTTACCCCGTTACGATAGAAGAAACGAGTTTATGGGTTACCAACTGGTTTACATTAGATGCAGATAGATTGAAATGGATGAATGATGGTGTCCCTTTTGAGCCTTTTTCCGATAAATATTGGAGATGTGTTGATAAACTTGCAAAAAAAATGGCAGAATACAGGCAAAATATTGCACTTATTTCTCCACTGGACCTTTCTGAATTTAAATTTGAAAATAACAAATGGACAATCGATTTCTCTAATTTTGATAAAACGGTCGAATTGTTCATTCGCGAAGGTGTCATCGGAAAAATAGAGGGAGGGCACATTGGCACCCGAGAAAGCCATTGGACATCCCAATTTGTAGTATTTGTTCCCAATGAAAAAAAAGACCCTCAAAATAAGTTCGATAAACTGCCCATATCCGCTCCTCGTGCAAAAAGGTTTTATACCGATTTTTTTGACGGATTAATGAATCATTTGAAAGAAAAAGGATGGGACAAAATTTATGTTCAGCATATTGCCGATGAACCTATTGAAGAAAATGTCGAAACATATACCGAAATCAGCCGTTTTGTAAAACAAGCCGCTCCCGAATTATTGATTATTGAAGCGTGCCACAGTAAGAATCTGGACAATATTATTGATATTTGGGTTCCTCAACTTGATTTTATGAACAAGGATTATTCTTTTTATAATGAACAAAATAAAAATGGAAAGGAAGCGTGGTTTTATACTTGTCTGGCTCCAAAAGGCGAATATGCCAATAGATTTATTGAGTTACCTTTATTGAAAACAAGATTCGTCCACTGGCTTAATTTTAAATATAAGATACCCGGTTATCTCCATTGGGGGCTCAATTACTGGACTGCCAACGGAAATCCTTTGGATGAGCAAACATCAATCAACCACGAAGGGGGAAATATATTACCCGGAGGAGATTCTTGGATAATTTACCCTAAAGACGGAAATCTTCTCAGTTCTATCCGGTTTGACGCGATGCGAGACGGAATTGTAGATTATGAACTGTTCAAAATGCTTGAGAAAAAAAATCCCGAAACTGCTAAAAGTATCATTGATAAGGTTATTTACGGATTTGAT
The DNA here is from genome assembly GCA_031287245.1 of Bacteroidales bacterium. GTDB lineage: Bacteria > Bacteroidota > Bacteroidia > Bacteroidales > UBA4181 > JAIRLS01. Next base: position 1,591 of record JAITTD010000105.1, on the reverse strand, counting down.
AAATATGATAATAATGTAGAACAGTTCAGGAAAAACAGAAGAGATATGATGGAATTATTATCAAAATAGTGCTCTGTGTCCTGTGGAAATTGCTCCCGTTGGCGTGAATTTGCAATTCGCGCCATTGTTTGCGAGAGAAAAACTCATTGTATTTCAACAAATCTACACTTCTTTTTTGACCATTAAGCCGTCACGCAACCGTCCAATATGGATAATAAAACCATTGACGCTTTGTTTTACGGCGCATTGGCGACAGTGCCTGTCTGCGGGTTTTTTACGGCGTACGCAAAGCGGAGTTGGAAGGTGTGTTTGAGTGAGAGTTAGGAACAAAGACAAAAAGAACAAAGATAAAAGAGTGGCAAACATTGAATTTTCACCCCTTTATCACTGCCAGCGGACTTAACTCCACTTTAATCTTTACCAAATCTGCCAGAAGCGCCATCACCTGCGAAATATCCTTGTAGGCAGAGGCGGCCTCCTCCAAATCGGACTTGCCGCGAATGGAATGGAGAATGCCCTGCTCATCCAACTTGCGTTGCTCGTCTTCGAGGTTGAGGTTTTTGATAGCAGCAGTGCGGCTCATCAACCGTCCGGCGCCGTGCGAGCAACTCGTGAAACTTTCGGTATTGCCTAAGCCCTCTACGATGTACGATTTTGTGCCCTGCGAACCGGGGATAATTCCCACTTCGCCCAACTTTGCCGATGTAGCACCCTTGCGGTGTACGATTACTTTTTTATCAAAATGCTTTTCCCACGCGGCATAATTGTGGGCAATGTTAATCATCGGTTCGTAAGCCACAGCGGGCAATACCGCCGATACCGCCTCTTGTGTGCGCTGCATCATCAAACTGCGATTGGCAAACGCAAACGCAATGCAGTACTTCATTTCCTCGTAGTACTCGTGCGCCTCGTCGGTTGTAAAAGGCAAAAATGCAAGGTCTGCTTTGGGACTAATGGACGAATAATAAAGTTCGTTGAGCACCTTCGCTTTTTTGTTGTAGTGCTCCGCTACTTTCAAGCCGAGATTGCGGCTGCCGGAGTGTATCATAATCCATAGCCAGCCATCGTTGCAGCGTTGCAATTCAATGAAATGGTTGCCGCCGCCGAGTGTGCCGATTTGCTTCATTGCAGCAAGGTATTGATACTTTACAATGTGCATTGTATCCACCGCAAAGCCTTGCGGCATAAGGCTTTCGTCCTGCCGCACTTTGTGGTGGTCAAAGCCCAGCGGCACCAACTCGCGAATGCCTGCCATAATGGACGTGATTTGCTTGCGTTCCAGCGAGGCGGCTTGCACATTGGTTTTCACGGCACACATACCACAACCGATGTCCACGCCCACAGCGTTGGGTACAATCACATTATCGGCTGCCAGCACGCCGCCAATGGGCATTCCGTAGCCTTGATGCGTGTCGGGCATCAGGCACACGTGCTTGAACGCAAAGGGCAAATTTGCCAGATTTTGCGCCTGTTTGATAGAGCCTTCTTCGGCTTCGTCCAACCACATTTTGATGGGCAGGAGTTCGGTAGTAATTTCTTTTTGCATAATTGAAAAATTTGTTGTTTTGCAAATACAAATATAGTAATAAAA
>JAITTD010000098.1 GCA_031287245.1 Bacteroidales bacterium | reverse complement strand
TACTTATTAAACTTCGACGCAGGGTAGAGCAGCTGGCAGCTCGTCGGGCCCATAACCCGGAGGTCGCAGGTTCAAGTCCTGCCCCTGCTAAAGAGCGAGCCTTTCTTTGAACGGCTTTTTTATTTGTGGTTATTGCCTGATGCGCTTTCCACCACGTACCTCGCCAAAACCGCTGTAGTCACCGCCGTGCTTGGCGTTGGCATTCATCAAAAATCTAAAATAACCGTGAAGATGCGGGAAATATTTAGTTTTTTTATCAATTTTTTTCTTGACTTTCCAAAAATACACCGATATACTGAATGTAAGGGAGAAATAGATGGCATCAGAGATGAAGCTTGAGCAGTATCGCCTTTTCAACACCGAAAAAGCTGTTCAGGCTTTTGCGTATATACAAAAGGTCTCGAGGGCAAAAACTAAACTTGATTTGATAAAGTTCCTTTTTTTTGCAGATAGGATACATATACGCCGTCATTTTAGCTTCATCTCCCATGATCGTTACTGTGCCCTTAAATATGGTCCGGTTGCATCGCAATCTCTTAACCTGTTAAATGTTCAAGAAGAATGGTTCCCGGATGAAGATCGTGACCAATTGTGTAAAATAATCCTCAAAGGAAGCAGTCGCAGAGAAATTAACGAAACAAAAACAGATCTGTTGAGCCAGAACGAAATGGAATCTATTGATTTGGCCGTTTCATTGTTTCAAGGAAAGCCGCTTGTGGATATTTCTCATGAATACCCCGAATGGAAACGATATGAGGACCTTTTTCAAAAAGGGGCAAAAAGCAAGGTTATCCGCGTGGAGGATTTCTTTGTGAATCCTGATATGGCTAAATCACCTCTTCTTCAAAAATACTTTGGGGAAGACCCGCTGTACGAAGAAGAACAATATCTTGCGGATGCACTGCAAATATACCAGGAATCAGCTGGAAATGATTTTGAAGCCGCCTGATATTTGCCAACGCTCCACTTTTTACGGTGTTTTTCCTTTTGGACAAGGAGAAAATCACTTAGGGATTGTATTGAATGTAAAAGGCCTTGATGTTTTTTGTTGCTATTGCACATCAAAGCTACACGAAACCTTACTCAAATACAATCGGTTAGACTGTTTTCCGCTAAAAAAAGAGGAAATGGAACCCTATTTTAAGAACCCCAAACCATCGTATATTTATATCTCTGATAATCATATTATAAAAGTTCTGTATGTTACTCTTGTATCTCAATTATCACAAAACGAGCTCGAATCCAAAGAACCGTTTAATGCAGACCTCTTTTCAGAATTGGTTGCTGCTCTCGAACGCTCGCCTAATCTTTCAGAACGGTTTAAGGCACAATTGATGGAGGTCATCCGGGGAAATAATGCTGGGAAGACGATATTCGCGATATAACGATGGGTGGACCGAAAAAGGAAAAAGCAAAATTAACGTCACATAACGAGGCTGTAGAATAAGCCAAAAATGGAGTTTTTTAGCTTATCCTTACTCCAGCAAAACATTGTGAAATAGTGATTTGCGCTTTTCGCCGTTCGTCAAAACCTTAATTTTGAATTTTTTTGCAATATTTGTTGACAAATATAAGGAGTTGGTATATAACTACTTTGAGGTGGATAAATGAAAAATCAATATGTTGGGGATATAAATGATTATCAGAAGTACGATTTACTACAAATGCTCACTGAAACATTGCAGATGAAAATGCTTGTTGTCTGGAGGCTCACTTCTGATGACGGCGGTCCCGATGGAAAAAGAACAACGTATCTCAACAACCCTAAAAAGTATAGAAATTTGAATCCTGGTTTATTCGAAGAATTGCAAAGTATAGTTCGCGGAAATAATCGCAGAATCACTGCGATTCAAGAATTTCCACCGTTTTGCGATAGCGGTATATTTGATTTTTTTACCGACAATATTGAATCAACAGATCGGGAAGAATACTTTAAGAAAGTGCAGAAAAAACTTACAGATGCAGGTATCGTTTTCTTTGACCCTGATAATGGACTCGAAACCAAAACAAAGAACAAAACGACAGCTTCAAAACATCTTTACTGGCACGAGATACAAGAAGTTTGGAACCAAAATAAAAATGTTCTTTTTATTCAGTTCTATACACGGGAGAAGAGGATTGATTATACGGAAAGAAAAATAACTGAGTGTGCCACAAAACTAAGCATTCCTCGTGAAAACATTGTGCCATTCTATGGAAAGTATGCTGTGTTTTTCTTATTACTTCACTGTGCCGATAAAAAGGACGAGTTATTGTATAAATGGGGGAAATGGGAAACGGGCAAACAAAATATCATGGCTGAAGATGGTAAGAAATACTTTTATGGCATCTGCCGCGATCCTAGTTGGAGTATAGGCTGGGGAATTTCTACAGTTCCAATTTTTAACAAAATATATTCACACCTTTACTACATAAATGAAAATGACATTTCAGACGCAAACGACTATAAGGATTTGGTTGGTCATTATTATGACAAGGACGGTTATATATATTATGCAAACAATAACGAAATAATGCGTCTTTTTTTTCCTGAATCATGGAAAATAAAATATTTTGAGAAATTGTATGAACGCAAAATTAACAGCACATAGCTCGGAATATCTGCAATTATTCGGATATTTGCCCAGACTTACACGGCATGAATATTCAAAATCGACAGGCATTGAGACCGTCACCTTTGGAACACAGACAGGAGCCTATCAATTCACAGGCTACGATAAAATGAAAGAGGCACTGATTCATAAAAGGCAAAGTATCCCTGTGGAATTTGAGGGAGCAAACATTTTGAGACTGGAATACAGAATCTCTCGACGGAGAGGTGTGAAAGCACAATTTTACGGCGATTTGACCGCATACCAATTATTTGACCCAGCGGTGTATAAAACATTATGCAGTTTGTTCTTTGCAAAATATGACGAAGTTCCCAAATATGGACGACAGTATCTTTCCATCATATCAGACAAAATAACGCCTTCAAAATGGACTGAATTACTTGCGGAGCAGTATCGGCAAAACTTCCCGAAGCAATGTCAGGCACTATTGCAAACTTTGAGGAAGTGCGGGGCTTTGACCGATAAAAACCTTGAAAGGATACGGGCAAATGACAGAAAGCGTCAACGGATATATGCTACTGTTGATAAAAGTCCACTCATAGCCGAGCTCGATGGATATATTTCAGAATTGCGCGGAGATACTTTACTGATGTAATGGCATATAACAATGGCATAGAACAGGCGAGACTGCATCGATTTCGGTGTGTTTCGATAATTCGAAATGTGCCAAAATGCTTGACACGATATATCGAGATGTGTTATAATATATATAGGTGGTCTGCGATGAGTATTAGTAGGGCAGTTATTTGCGTTCCCATAACCCGGAGGTCGCAGGTTCAAGTCCTGCCCCTGCTAGATTAAAACCGTTCTGTGAACGGTTTTTTTATTTGTGGTTATTGTCAGATGCGCTTATTTTGTGCTATACTCATTGCGGAGGGCCTATGACTTTACATGAGAAGCTACAAATCGGTGTGAAATGTGCCGAACTTGAGAAAGCGGGAAAGTTTGATGAGTCGATGAAACTGGCAAAGACAATGCCGATGGCACCATGGCATGCAGAGTGGTGCAAGAAATATGTAGGCGCGGATTATTTGCGCAACAGCGGCTGGAATCTCTCAGAAGCGGAGGCCGAATTTGGTACCAATAGGCTTGATAGATAGAATTAATACAAGCGTTGAATATCTCGCTAATGGCCGCAAAGGGCTGTATACCACCGGTGAATCGGAGTCGGGGTTAGTTTCTTATAAACTTGGTCTCGATGGTGCGAAAACGTCTTTTGCAGAAGTAACCGCAAACGCCGATGCTGAGGTACTTATCGTCGCTGAACACGCTTTCTTGACCGAAGAGAAGCGTTTTTGTGACGCCTCAGACGCGATAGCCCTCGGCAGCCTCACAGCGGCAATTGACAGTTTCGATGACGCGCTTCGGGCCTTGTCTGCGGTGATGGTTCCTTC
>JAITTD010000023.1 GCA_031287245.1 Bacteroidales bacterium | reverse complement strand
AATAAATAACACTATGCGTTTTAAAGAAATGAATTATTTTTGTCAGGTATTGATCGTGTTTTTTCTATCAGCCTGTCAGTCTGCGCCTACATCACAATTGCTAAGTGACCGGTTTCAGCATCAGGAAACGGTGCAATTGATAGAGGTGAATTATCCTGCCGATTCCTTGGGGAAACCCGATTTTATTTACTCTTTTGGCGACTGGATCGTGCTTTCGGAACCACACTACGACGATTTGCTGTCTGTGTACAATATGCGTACCGGCGCGTTTCAACGTTTTCTCAAAAAAGGAAGAGGCGCGAATGAACTGTTAGATGTGCAGCATATAGGAGCATCTTTCGAGGATGCCTGTTTTTTTGTGAAAAGTACTTTTGGCGCAGAAATTTACATCTATACCTTGTCCAATGATTCCGCAGTTCTTCAGCAGAAAATAAAGACGCCGGAAGATCTTGTTTCGATGTTTTGGGATGATACATCCATTGTTTCCTCCCAATACGGTCAACAGCGGTATTCGGTCTGTGATACGGAATTTGGAACATGTCGGGAATTTGGCGACAGTATCACCTTCCGTGATTTTCCGCAACGCACCATTTCGCACATATTGCAAGGCTTGTGTACAGGATCTGCCGCGTTACACAGAATGGCATGGTTTTCAATTTATGGTGATGCCTTCGAAATTTATGATTACAAACAATTCTCACGTATCACTCAGTATGTTGGCATATTGCCGATTGTGGATGTGCAGCAAAATCAGCCGAATTTCTCGTTAGATTCAAAATTAGGAGTCCCCTCGGTGACATCCAATGACGAATACATTTTTGTACTGTACAACGAAAAAACGTTAAGAGAAGCGCTTACACTTCGCGATGATGTATTCCTGTCGCAAAAGTTATTGATTTTTGACTGGAAGGGCAATCCAGTCAAACTGTTAAAGATGAACCAATCGTTACGGTCTATTTCTTATAACAAACAACAGCATCTGCTTTACGGAATTGGCTATGATGATGCCTCAATCGGGAAAATTTATACCATTGATTTTTGATATTTTTTAAATAATGCCTACATTTGCCCCCTGAAAATGGAACGAGATGCAGGATAAAATAAACCGGATAAAGAAAGAGGTAAGCGATATCAAAGTTGCTACACAAGCGGAATTGGAAGATTTCAGATTGAAATATCTGAGCAAAAAGGGCAGTTTGAATGGTCTTTTTGATGAATTTAAAAACGTTGCCAACGAGCAGAAAAAAGAGGTGGGACAGCGTTTGAACGAACTGAAAGTGTTGTTGTCCAACACTTACGAGCGGTTCAAGGGCGAAATGGAAAGCCGCCAAACGACAGAGACCGGCAACGACTTGACGCGCAGCGGAGAGAGCATTGCGATTGGCTCGCGGCATCCTATCTCGATTGTCCGCAACGAGATTTGCGACATTTTCGCTCGTATAGGCTTTACTGTCGCCGAGGGACCTGAGATGGAGGACGACTGGCACGTATTTTCCGCGCTGAACTTTCCACCGGAGCATCCTGCCCGCGATATGCAGGACACTTTCTTCATTGCGCAGCAACCGGATATTCTTCTTCGCACCCACACCTCGTCGGTGCAGGTGCGGGTCATGGAAACCACGAAACCGCCCATTCGTATGATTATGCCCGGACGTGTGTTCCGCAATGAGGTCATTTCGGCGCGGTCGCACTGTATTTTCCATCAGGTGGAAGGCTTGTACGTAGCAGAGAAGGTTTCGTTCGCCGACCTAAAACAAACGCTGATGTTTTTCGCGCGGGAAATGTTCGGCGAGAAGACACAGATACGTCTTCGCCCTTCGTTTTTCCCATTTACAGAGCCATCGGCTGAGATGGATGTTTCCTGCACCTGCAACGGTAAGGGATGCAACCTTTGCAAACACACCGGATGGCTCGAAATCATGGGTTGCGGAATGATTGATCCCAATGTGCTGGAAAGTAACGGTATCAACTCTGAAAAACATTCCGGTTTCGCCTTCGGCATGGGCATTGAGCGTATCGCAATGTTGCGCTTCGGCACCAAAGACATTCGGATGTATTTTGAAAACGATGTCCGCTTTTTAAAACAATTTTCCGCCGCCATTTAAACCCCAATTAGCCTTAAACCTTAAACCTTAAACTTTAAACCTTAAACTTTAAACTTTAAACTTTAACATGAAAGTCAAAATAGTCAATCACTCAAAACACCCGCTTCCTTCGTACAGCACACTGCTTTCGGCGGGCATGGATATTCGCGCCAATTTGGAATCGCCGGTGACGCTGGCTTCTGGCGCACGTACGCTTGTTCCTACAGGCTTGTACATTGCGCTACCACAGGGTTATGAAGCGCAAATACGCCCAAGAAGCGGTTTGGCGCTCAAAAAGGGCATCACCCTGTTAAATACGCCCGGCACGATTGACGCTGACTATCGTGGGGAAATAGGCATTATCGTTGCCAATCTGTCGCAGGAAGATTTTGTCATCAACGACGGCGAACGCATTGCCCAAATGGTGATTGCCCGCTACGAAACGGTGGAATGGGAAGCCTGCAACGAATTGGATGATACCGAGCGAGGGGCAGGCGGTTTTGGTCACACCGGCAAAAATTAATTTTTCAAAAGTGACAAACAAAATCATATTTTTCACTCTTTCCATTTGTCAATTACTGATTGTCAAAAGTTTTGCCGCGCCACCTGCTACATTTGACGAGCAGCAAAGAATTGACTACGAACATGATTTCATAGAGGCTAACAAACTGAAACTGATGGGCAATTTGCCCAATGCCGCCAATTTGTTTACCCGTTGCACGGAAGTTAATCCCAATGACGCTGTCGCCTTCTTTGCCCTGTCCGAAATCTATATCGCTACGAACAACGAAGCCGAAGCCTTGCGCAACGCCCGCCGCGCCGCACAATTGGATCCGAAAAATATATGGTACAAATTGCGCCTTGCCGAACTGTACAGCGCCGCACAACTTGCGGACAGCGCCGTATTGGTGTATCGCGATATTGTAAAACTGAAACCTGACGACACCGATATGCGGATGGATTTGGCAATGCTTTATCTCGAAGCCGGTCAATTCAAAAAAGCCCTGAACGAAATAAAATTCATAGAAAAAACGTATGGATTCACTATGGAAGTGGCTATTGTTCAGTATTTAACGTATTCAAAAAAAGGCGATATCAAGGCGACCGAAAAATTACTTCGCAAAAGCATCAAGGAACTGCCTGACGAACTGAGATTTTACGGACTGTTAGCCGAATTGTACAGTTCCACAGGCAAGGAAAAGGAAGCGCAGGAAAATTACCGAAAACTGTTAGAGGCAGACCCCGAAAATGCGCTTGGATACCTATCCATGATTGAGTTTTACAAGGAATACGGCAACAACAGCCAGGTGCTGACTGAGATGCAGCGTATGTACGACATCAAAACCATCCATCCCGACCTGAAAGTGGAATTGTACCTCTCGCTGACCAACGACACGGCTTTTGCCCGCAAGTATGTTCACAAATTGGACGATATGATAGAACAACTCGGCAAAAAATATCCCGACAATTTCAGGGTACGTATGGTGAATGCCGACCGAAACCTGCGCCAACAGCGCTTAAAAGAAGCCAGAGAAGATTTGCTGTTCATCACCGACCGCGTGCCTACCAATGCTTTCCTGTGGGAACAGTTGTTAATCATCCTCAATTACCTGCAAGACAACGAAACGCTCTATGAATCATCGGCAAAAGCACTGGAGTTTTTTGACAAACACTATCTGTTTAACTTTTTGCATGGTTTTTCGGCGTATATCCTGAAAAAACCGGACGAAGCCATTGTTTCATTCGTGCAAACGCTTGAATGTCTGAAAAAAGAGAAGACGCCCGACAGGAAAATTGAAATACAATCCATGATATTCCTCGGCGAAGCCTATAATGACCTGAAACAATATGACTTATCGGACGAAATTTTTGAAAAAGCCATCGAAATGATGCCGGATAATCCTCTGATTTTGAACAATTACAGTTATTATCTTTCCGTAAGAGAGGAAAAATTGGACGTGGCGGAAAAACACATCAAAAAATGTATTGCCTTGGAACCCGACAACAGCACCTATTTGGACACCTACGGTTGGGTGCTTTACAAGTTAGGACACATAGACGCCGCCATTGATGTGATTGAACTGGCTATCAAAAATGGCGGCAGTGACAATCCTGAAATTATAGACCACCTGTGCGAGTTGTTGGTAGCGGCGGGACGCATAAACGAAGCCACGCAAACCTGCCAACAGGCTATTGAGATGAATGAAGAGGCAATAAGCGTAGAACAGAAAATAGAAAACTTTCAGAAAAAATCACAATTGTGATTCATTGTGATTCAATAGTGATTCAATAGTGATTCAATTGTGACTCAATTGTGATTCGTTGTAGGTGCACCCCCCACGGCTTATTGTCCGTTTTTTAGTTGTTTTTCTAATGCGGCGATGCGGGCAAGCGCAGCATCCTTTTCTGCTTTTTCGGCAGCAAGGGCGGCTTTTTCAACGGCAAGGGCGGCATCCTTTTCTGCAATCACCTTGTCTTTCGCTATAAGCGCTCTGTCTTTTTCGCCGAACCACTCATTATAAGTGCGCTGTGCTTCCATCTCGTTGTCCAACTCCTTGCGCTCGTCGGGGTCGGTGCCTACATGGTGCAAAATATCCGTCATCACCTTTATATCCTCATCATCTGTTTCGTGGTTGTACTGCTTGATGATTTTTGTATTGTCCGTAAAATTTTCCTGGGCAAACACGCTCATCAGTTTGTCCAACCGCGTTTGGTAGCGGGGCAAGACGCGCCGCGCCTGCACCACGTAACTGTCGTGCGTGAGGCTTTCTATAAAATGGCTCCGCTCCGCGATGGTCTGCTGCGTTATCATATCCGTATATTCGCGTCCAATTCTGATGCAGGCGCTGTTTATTTCGGGCAGGTTAAAACCCAGCACATAAATGGTGGTGATAGGCAACACTTGAGGCTGGTCGTTCACCATATCTTCTTTCTTGTACTGCTCGCCCAGATAGCTGCGAAACCGCATCAGGTCGGTGAGTTCTTTGGCTTTTTGCATCTCAATGAGCACTTTTTTATGCTCGCCGGTGTCGGTAATGATGGTTGCCACAAAGTCCAACCGGAAGATAGTAAGTTTGCCTTCGTTATTGTAGCGTGTGTACTCCTGCGAAGCGGCAGTAACCGTCTCAATGGTTTGCCCCAGCAGCGTGCCTATGAAAAACTTCGCCACGCGCTCGTTCTCCATCAGCCGCTTAAAGGCGATATCGTATATGGGATTGGCTATAATCATATTTCACTGTAAAAAATTCACGGCAAAGATAGTGATTAATTACGAATTAAAAGGTTTTTGGTCTTTTTATTCATTTTATTCCTTGCGTTTGGAAATATGAAGATTTTCATCTAATTTTGCGCCCTGAAAAATGGCGACCTGAACAGGGTCACAATAATATAATCGTAAAATGGATAGAAATACAATCATCGGGTTGCTGCTCATCATAGGAATTTTAGTAGGATCCAGCCTGTGGAGCCGCCCGTCGAAGGAAGAAATGGAACGTTTGAAACACAAACGCGATTCCATAGCGTTAATCAATCAAGCCGAGCAGGCACGGCTTGCCGAAGAGATACAGCGTGCGCAACAGTTACAGCCGTCGGATCGCGATACCACTGTGGCAGATTCCACCCGTCAGCAACAGCTGAAAGACGCTTTCGGAGCGTTTTCGAGTGCAGCCAGCGGCGAAAACCGCAAAATCACGATGGAAAACGACCTGATAAAGGTGACTTTCGCCACCCGGGGCGGACGCCCTTATTCAGTGGAACTGAAAGATTACAAGCGCTTTGACCAGTCGCCGCTCATCCTTTTCAACGGCGATTCTACCCTTTTCGGTTTCAACTTCTTTTCCCAAAACCGGAGCATTGCCACTACGGAACTTTTCTTCGAACCTTCCACCGATCAGCCCACCGTCCGGCTCATAGGAGATTCCGCCACTCTGTGTATGCGCCTCAATGCAGGCGACAACGCCTATATCGAATATCGCTACACGATGAAAACAGGTGAATACATGATGGGGTTTGATGTGAAATTGGTGAATATGAACACGTTGATTCCCGCTAATCAGACACAGATTGATTTCAACTGGCAGGTATATTCGCCGCGTCAGGAAAAAGGGGCGGACAACGAGAACACCTACACCTCGCTTTTCTACAAATACCATCAGGACGATGTGGAAGAACTGAGCGCTGCAAAAGACAAGGACGACAAAAAAATAGCCACACGACTGGACTGGGTTACGTTCAAACAGCAGTTCTTTTCATGGAGTTTGATAGCGAAAGAAAGTTTTGCCAATGCCGATTTGAGTTCGCAGAAAATGCTGAACCAAAACAAATACATCAAGAAATACAACGCCGTTATAGGGATGGAATTTAACAGCAGGGCGCCGGAACAACTGATACCGATGAGTATGTACTTCGGACCGAACTATTACAGTACGCTCAAACATTACGACGCCGGATTGGAACAGTTAGTGCCGCTTGGCAGCAACATCATCCGCTGGATTAACCGGTTCGTCATCATTCCGCTGTTCGACTGGCTGGGCGGATTCATCAGCAACTTTGGAATTGTTATCCTGCTGATGACCATCATCATCAAGGCAGGATTGCTTCCGCTGACTTTCAAATCGTTCATGTCGTCCGCCAAAATGCGGGTGTTGAAGCCCCAAATTGACGAAATCCACGCACGAATACCGAAAGACAAGGCTATGGAACGCCAGCAGGCAACCATGGCGCTGTACAAAAAAGCAGGTGTCAGTCCAATGGGCGGTTGTTTGCCCATGTTGTTGCAGATGCCTATTCTGTTCGCCATGTTCCGCTTCTTTCCGGCTTCCATCGAGTTGCGGCAACAGTCGTTCCTGTGGGCAACTGATCTGTCCTCCTACGATTCCATCCTCGACCTGCCGTTCAACATCCCGTTCTACGGCGACCACGTCAGCCTGTTCACCCTGCTGATGACCGCAGCCACCATCCTCAGTATGCGCATGAGCAGCGGACAGACAGACACTTCCGCCATGCCGGGCATGAAAACCATGATGTACATCATGCCGGTGATGTTCCTGTTTTTCCTCAACGATTATTCCGCCGGATTGACCTATTATTATTTCGTTGCCAACGTCATCACCATCGCGCAGAACGAGATTTTCAAGCGCAGCATTGATGAACAGAAAGTGTTGAAAAAATTGCAGGCAAACAGCGCCAAACCAACAAAAAAATCAAAATTTCAGCAACGGTTGGAGGATTTGCAAAAAAAGCAGCAGGCGCAAGCAAGAGCCAACGCGAAGAAAAAGAAATAACTCATGGTATTTTCTGAAAAAGTACTCGTTTTTCAAAAAATATCCTATCTTTGCATTTATATTTGTAAAGAGTTAAAAAGAATTGATAAAGGGTAACGGATTGATAAATACGATAATAAAGGGTATTTTTGAAAAAAAGGGACATGAGATAGTCTGCATTGACCTGTCGAAGATAGAGAATGCAATATGCCGCTATTTTATCATTTGTCATGGCGAATCGAATACGCAAGTCAACGCAATAGCCACTTCTGTTGAGAAGGAAACTACTGAACGCTTGTCTGTTCGCCCGTTTTCAATAGAAGGAATGAACAATGCCGAATGGGTTTTGCTGGATTATGGCGATGCAGTGGTGCATATTTTTCAGCAAAATTTTCGCACGCATTACAAATTGGAAGAATTGTGGGGTGACGGTCAAATCACCCATGTTAATGAATTAGATTTCACGGAATAATATGAACGAGAATAATGCAACTCAGGGGAACAACCCGACAAGGAATTCCAACGAGAACAAGACCAACAATCAAGGAAAGCCGAGAATCAACATGTATTGGCTTTATATCGCCTTGTTTGCCATTTTCATTGCTATGCAATTCATCAATTTTGGGTCGAAGCAGGTCACTATTGACCGCAGGGTGCTCGAAAAAGAGATGCTGCAATCCGACGACATCGAAAAAATAGTGGTCATCAACCGCAAAGAGGCTGAAATTTACATCAAGTCCGACAAACTGAAACAGCCCAAGTACAGCAAATACTTCAAGCAGGGCGAAGAGCCAAAAACGGGTCCTCATTTCGTAATGACCATCGCCTCGTCCGATGCTTTTGAGGAACAATTGGCAAAAGCGCAGGAAGACAAGCCGGAAGAGCAACGCATATTGCCGTCCTACGAGGACAGAAAGGATTTTATGGGCGATATGATGGGATGGCTGTTGCCCCTGATTATCATCATCGCTATTTGGATGCTCGTTTTCCGCAGAATGTCGGGTGGCGTGGGCGGTATATTCAATGTGGGCAAATCGCGTGCACAGATTTTCGACAAGGAAAAAATGACGATCAAGATTGATTTTAAGGATGTTGCAGGTCTTGAAGAAGCCAAAGTGGAAGTGAAAGAAATTGTTGATTTTCTGAAAAATCCGAAAAAATATACCGATTTAGGCGGAAAAATACCCAAAGGAGCCTTGTTAGTGGGTCCTCCGGGTACGGGTAAAACGCTTCTCGCCAAGGCAGTTGCCGGCGAAGCCAATGTGCCTTTCTTTTCGCTGTCAGGTTCCGACTTTGTAGAGATGTTCGTTGGCGTGGGCGCTTCGCGTGTGCGCGATTTGTTCAAACAAGCCAAAGAAAAGGCGCCCTGTATCATCTTCATCGACGAGGTGGACGCGATAGGACGTGCCCGTGGCAAAAATCCCAATTTCGGTGCCAACGATGAGCGCGAAAACACGCTCAACCAATTGCTCACCGAGATGGACGGCTTCGGCACCAACGCGGGCATCATCATTCTGGCAGCCACCAACCGCGCCGATATTCTCGACAAGGCGCTTCTTCGCGCCGGACGCTTCGACCGCCAGATTCACGTGGAACTGCCCGATGTGGTGGAACGCAAAGCCATCTTTCAGGTGCACCTGCGCCCGTTGAAAATCGAAGAAGGGTTGGATACGGACTTTCTGGCAAAGCAAACCCCCGGATTTTCAGGCGCAGACATAGCCAATGTATGCAACGAAGCCGCGCTGATAGCCGCAAGAAACGATAAAAAAGCGGTGGAAAAACAAGATTTTCTGGATGCCGTTGACCGCATTATCGGCGGATTGGAACGAAAGAACAAAATTATCACCATTCAGGAAAAACGTACTATCGCATACCACGAAGCGGGACATGCCACCGTGAGCTGGATGCTCGAACATGCGCATCCCTTGCTGAAAGTGACCATCATCCCGCGCGGTCGTGCGCTGGGCGCTGCATGGTATCAGCCGGAAGAACGCCAAATCACCACAATCGAACAACTTCTTGACGAAATGTGCGCCACGCTGGGCGGAAGAGCCTCAGAGGAACTGACCTTCAAAACCATTTCCACCGGCGCGCTCAACGACCTCGAAAGAGTCACCAAACAGGCGTATGCCATGGTGAGTTATTACGGAATGGGCAAACAGTTGGGCAACATGAGTTTCTATGATTCGTCGGGACAGTCGGAATACGCTTTTACCAAACCCTATAGCGACAAAACGTCGGAAAGCATAGACATGGAAGCGTTAAACCTTGTTGGCAAGGCTTATGACCGAGCCAAAGAGATTTTGATAGCACATCAGGACGGTTTGAAGCAATTGGCAGAGATTCTTTTGGAAAAAGAAGTAATTTTTGCAGAAGATTTGGAGACAATTTTCGGAAAACGCCCCTTTCAAAAGGACGATGAACCCACAAGCGTGATGGATGTGATAGCGCCTGAATTAGCATTTCAAGAATCAAAAAAAGAAGAAAGATGACTTTTTAATAATGAAAGCCTATGGATAACTGGATAAGTGTTTATACGACTACTGAGCGATACCGTGCGGAAATCGTGAAATCTTTGCTTGCCGAGGAAAATATCGAAGCGGTGATTTTTGACCAAAAGGATTCCTCATATCTCGCATTTGGACAAATAGAAGTGTTTGTGCCACCCGAAGACGAAAACCTTGCTGCTGAATTAATCAAAAGTCACCCACATTGAGTAATATCGTTAAGCGAGCCTTGTCGGGCGCTGTTTTTATCGCACTTGTCATCGGGTCGATTCTTTGGCATCCATATTCTTTTGCCGCTGTTTTCGCAGCATTGACAGCATGGGCACTGCTCGAATTTTACCATATCGTCGAAAACGACAGCGTTCATCCTGAAAAATGGACGGGAACGCTGACGGGAGTGTTCCTCTTTGTGGCCACGTTCCTGTATAAACAGGGATGCGTGGGCGCAAACATCTTCCTCTGGCTGATTCCACTGTCGGCACTCATTTGTATTCCCCGCCTGTACCGGAACAACGAGTTTAACTTTCGCGGATTGGCATACACTTTGGCAGGCACGGTCTATATCGCTCTGCCCTTTTCGCTGCTGAGCGGCGTGGTTTTCCCATCCCGCGCAATGACTTATTCTCCCGGCATACTCATCGGTTTCTTCGCGCTGCTGTGGACAAACGACACATTTGCCTACCTCTCCGGAGTGTGTTTTGGCAAACATCGTTTGTTTGAGCGCATCTCACCCAAAAAATCGTGGGAAGGTTTCTTCGGCGGTTTGATTTTTACGCTCACCGCCTCGTTGCTTGTCGCTCATTTTGTGCCTTTATCCGACTGTCCTGCAACTTCAACAGCCTGTTTTCATTGGTTAGTCATTGCAGCCATCATCGTGATTTTCGGCGTTTATGGCGATTTGCTCGAATCGCTACTCAAACGCAATATGCAAATCAAAGATTCCGGTCATTTCCTGCCCGGACACGGCGGCATCCTCGACCGCTTTGATGCAGTACTGCCGGCAGCCCCCATGGTCTATTTCTACCTGAAAATCTTCGTGCAATAACTTCTTTTTAATTATGAATTATGAATTATACTGCAGCATTCATAATTTGTCCTTTCATACTATAATCCATTGACGACAGAGTTCCGAACTAGGACGACAGAGTTCCGAACTAGGATGGCATAGTTCCGAACTAGGATGACAGAGTTCCGAACTAGGAGTGCAGAGTTCCGAACTAGGATGACAGAGTTCCGAACTAGGA
>JAITTD010000279.1 GCA_031287245.1 Bacteroidales bacterium | reverse complement strand
TGAGGGCACAAGAGGGCAAGCGTAAAAGCCTGCTGTTATGCTCAATATCAAAGCGATTCTTAAAACTGATAATGGTTTCATGGCGTTTATTTTGAAGGTGCAAATATAATGAATGTTTTTGAATTATGAATTATTTGTCTTTTTTGCACTCCGGGTGACGTCACAACATTGTGACGGGTGACGTCATAACACTGTGACGGGTGACGTCACAACACTGTGACGGGTGACGTCATAACACTGTGACGGGTGACGTCATAACACTGCGACGGGTGATGGAACTATTCGACGGTTAATAATTGAAAAGTCCCGCAGGGACGACACTTTATTAACCGTAGATTTTAATCTACGGACAATAGGACAGCATTACATCGCGTAAACCGCTCTGAAAGAGCAAAATCAATAGCAACGTCCTGTGGAACGGAATCCTTGCCTTTTTGTAAGCCCCAACGGGGCGCAATCAATTCAATTTTAGTAATTCCACCTCATATACAATGATAGCTCGGCGCGGAATGCAGTCGCCGTCGCCTGTTAATCCGTGTGCCAAATGCGGAGGCAGGACAAACCGTGCTTTGTCGCCGGTGTGCATCAGCAGGATTCCTTCTTCCAAACCGGTTTCCACGCCGCCTTGCCCTATGAGAAAGGTTTTGTTGCCCAATTGAGCGGATGAGTAGCAAACCGTGTGGATACTGTCCGGTAATGACAGCGTGTAGGCTATTTCTGCCAACTTGCCTGTGGCGGCTTGCTCGCCCGTGCCGTGATGGTAAATTTCGTACCACAGTCCCGACTGTGTAGTCTGCATTTTCCACCCGTTTTGGGAGGCAAATGCTTTTATTTCCTGAAAATCTTTCTCAATCAAAACCTGATTGGCTCGAATTAAGGCTTCGGCATGTTGATGTTGCCGATTGGTGGACGGTTCATCAGGCGTCTGCACGTTGTAGTGTCGTCGTGATAGCCATATCGTCAAGCAAACAGCAATGACGATGAGCAAAAATGCCGGTATGATGAACCGTCTATAGCGCATTGAGTGTGTTTTGATAGGCAGGCAGCAGTTCGCGAAACTGGTTGACAGCCGCATCCAGCGATATTTTGGTTTCCCCGCCGGAAGCGTTCAGATGTCCGCCGCCCTTGAAGTGTTTGCGGGCAAAATCGTTGGTGGAGAAATTGCCTTTGGAGCGAAAAGAAATTTTTACTTTGTCCTCTTTTTCGAGAAAAAAAGCAGTAAAGCGGATGCCTTTGATTGACAAAGGCAGGTTCACAAAACCTTCTGAGTCGCCCGCCACAAAACCATAACGATGTTGTTCCTCTAAATTCAGGCTGATCAGCGCAGTGCGATATTCGGGAAACACTTCCATTTTCTCGTTCAGGCAGTAGCCCATCAGCCGCATCCTTTGGGCGGAAAAATTATCGTAAATACGGTCGTAAATCATGGTGCGGTCAATGCCGTAGGACAGCAGGGCGGACGCCGCAGTGAAAGAGCGGGCAGTGGCGTTGGGGAAACTGAAACAGCCGGTGTCTGTCATTATGCCGGTGTAAATGCAGGTGGCAATATCGCTGTCTATCTGGTCATTATCCCATTCCTGCATCATGGTAAGAAGCAGTTCGCAGGTGGAACTGGCGGTGGTTTCGGAAAAACGATATTTCACCGTCAGGTTAGGCTCAGGATGGTGGTCAATCATCACGCGGACAGCCGTGGCGTCAGCCAGCGAGTGGGTCATATCGGCGCTGCGGCGAAGTTGGTTATAGTCCAAGTGGAAGATATATTCCGCGTTGGCTATCAAATCTTCTGCCAAAACCTTCTGCCGCATATAGTTCACCACTACATCGTTGTGCGGGAGCCAGTTCAGAAATTCGGGATAGTCGTTGGGGGTGACTACCGTCACCTCATGTCCCATTTTCTTGAGAAACTGATAGAAAGCCAGCGACGAACCCATTGCATCGCCGTCCGGTCCCTGATGGGTGGTGATAAGAACCCGCTTGGGGCTTGATAATTCTGCTTTTAATTGTGCTATTTGCTGCTTTGGTTCCAAATTTTAATTATTTATTGATTATGAGATATTTCCTTGCGTCAATTTGTTCAGATATTGTTCCAGTGAAGCCATGTCTGTAAACAGTACCTGCCGCGCTTTGCTGCCTTCGCTGGCGCCTACGATGCCTGCCGCTTCCAATTGATCCATCAACCGCCCCGCCCGATTGTAGCCGATAGAGAACTTGCGCTGTATCAGCGAAGTAGAGCCTTGTTGGTGGGCAACCATCAGGCGGGCTGCTTCGTCAAAATATTCGTCTTTTTTACTCAAATCCACCTCTTTGGCTTCTGCATTGTCTTCGGGCGAATATTCGGGCAACGGGAACGCTTCGAGGTAGCCTTGTTGCTTGTTGATAAATTTAGTGATATCCTCTATTTCAGGCGTATCGATGAAAGCGCATTGCACGCGGGTCAGTTCGCCGCCGGAGGTGAAAAGCAGGTCGCCGCGCCCAATCAGTTGATTGGCGCCCGATCCGTCAAGAATAGTACGGGAGTCGATTTGTTGAATCACGCGGAAAGCAATACGTGCCGGAAAGTTCGCCTTGATGGTGCCTGTAATGATGCTCACCGTCGGGCGTTGCGTGGCAATAATCAGGTGAATACCTGCGGCACGTGCCTTTTGCGCTAATCGGGCAATGGGCGTTTCTATTTCTTTGCCTGCCGTCATCATCAAATCCGCATACTCATCAATGATCAGCACGATATAAGGCAAAAAACGATGTCCAAGATTG
Source organism: Bacteroidales bacterium (assembly GCA_031287245.1). Lineage (GTDB taxonomy): Bacteria > Bacteroidota > Bacteroidia > Bacteroidales > UBA4181 > JAIRLS01. Next base: position 4,332 of record JAITTD010000279.1, on the reverse strand, counting down.
GGATTCAGCCGTCGCGCAATAAATTTGGTGTTGTATTCCTTGATATTGCGCACCTCTGCATCTTTCAGCAGACTGTAACGTGTTTCCATCTCAATGCACAGAGAATTAAGCGTATAGATGACTTTTTTTGTATCGGTGATGATTGCCTCTTCCGAGTCGGGTATTTTTGCCAGAAAATGATGTTCAATCTTTTCGTAAGATGAAAATTCCACCGATTTGGGGTCCACCATCACCAATTTCACCTGCGAAGGGTGTTTTTTGTATAAAATAGAAGCGATAATCGCATTCAAACCGACCGATTTTCCCTGTCCTGTTGCGCCTGCTACCAGCAAGTGGGGCATTTTGGTGAGGTCGAACACAAAGGGATCGTTGGAAATGGTCTTTCCCAAGGCAATAGGCAGTTCCATTGCCGAATCCTGAAAGCGTTTGGAGGCAACGATGGAGCGCATCGACACGATTTCGGGATTCATGTTGGGCACCTCTATGCCGATAGTGCCTTTGCCCGGCATTGGCGCAATAATCCGGATGCCGAGGGCTGACAAACTCAGCGCAATATCGTCTTCCAAGTTTTTGATTTTCGAGATGCGCACCCCTGCGGCGGGCACAATCTCATACAGTGTCACCGTTGGACCCGGCGTGGCTTTGATTTTGGAAATCTGGATGCCGTAATTGCCCAATGTTTCCACAATCTTGTCTTTATTGTTGCCCAATTCTTCCGGACTTACGCTGGTTTCGTCCGATTGGCGGTCTATCAGCAGGTCGAGGGGCGGTTTTTGGTAATTGGACAATTCCAAAGTAGGGTCGTAGGGACCCATTGCATCTAAGGGGTCCATTATGTATTGCTCCGGCTCATCGCCTGTTGTCGGCGTTTCTGTAACCGGTTCATCATTTCCCGTGTGCGATTGCACTATTTCAAAGGCAACCCCGTCTTCGGCAGTTTCCCTCAGGTCTGTCTCTTCGTCTTGATTTTCTGCTTCGTCTTCGCTGTCCTCTTCTTCCCTGCTGTCTTCCAGTGGTGCAACGCTGTGGACGCTCGTCATCGATGGAGCAGGAGTGGATTTAGCCGGTTTCACTGTATTGGGCAATTTGGGCAACTTTGCTTTGGTCACAGAATCGTAAACCGAAGAACTTGTGCGCTTAAACCAACTGTAAAATCCAACAAAAGTGAAGGTGAGGAAGACAAAAGTAAGCAACAGCAACAAAATTGCCGTGCCTAAATGTCCCAACAGCAACACAAACCAGTCGGACATGACTTTTCCATGCGCTCCGCCCAATCCACTGCCAAGAAATCCGCCCGCATTGCCCGAAACGAATCCGAGAATCAGCGAAAGCAACGCCAACCCGATGAGAGACGTGCGGAGTGTCCATAACAGCGGCAGAAGTTTCACTTTCAGCAAACGGAATCCCAACACTAAGAATATCAGCGGAATAAAAAAAGAAGCAAGCCCGAATCCGTTGGTAATCAACTTAAATGCCGTCCAAGCACCTAATTTGCCCATCCAATTGTCGGCATGAGAGCTGTGCTGGTCGGAAACCCGCGAAAATTCAGCCATACTTTGGTCTGCCTTCCATGTGAACAGGTAGGAAACGAATGCCACAATCAAAAACACGGCTAAACCGATGAATACGAATGCCAATGTCGTTTTAAACCGCTCGTCATGAGCCAAACGATAAAATTTTCCTTTGTCTGCTCTTTCTTTACTGCCTTTACTCATCTTTGAATATAAAAATCTTTTCAGTACAAAAGTAGTGTTAAATTATGAATTTGGACTAAATCTTTTTTTTGAAACGCTATTTTTTTCAAGTTGCAAAGCAAAAGGCTGAAATCATCGATGGCGGGCAAACAACCGGCATATTTATGTCTGCCCCATTGAGAGTTATATCTTTAACTATAACTTCTTTAAAAGTTGTGTATCCCTGTCGTGACGGGCTATGGCAAAATGTATCAACTTTGTAATCAGGTCTTTGTATGATATTCCCGTCTGTTCCCACAGTTTTGGGTACATACTGATGGAAGTAAACCCGGGCAAAGTATTGATTTCATTGAGCACAAACGTTCCGTCTTCTCTTAACAGAAAATCCACTCTTGACATACCTTCACAACTAATTGCTTGATATGCCTTTACGGCTATTGCACGGATAGAGTCGGAAACAGTTTCAAGAATTTCGGCAGGAATTTTCAATTTTGCACCATCGGCGCTTAAATACTTGGCATCGTATGAATAAAGATCTTTAGATGCAGTGATTTCGCCCAACACAGACGGTTCGGGATATTCATTGCCCAATACGGCGCACTCTACCTCTTTCCCGATGACCGCTTCTTCTATCAGAATCTTGTTGTCGAAGCGAAAAGCTTCTGCCACAGCCGCCTCAAACGACGTTTTGTCCGTCACCTTGCTGACGCCCACCGACGAACCGGCATTGGCGGGCTTCACGAACAGTGGCAAGCCCAATTTTTCCTTTATTTCTTCATAAGTATGCGCCGTTGGATGATGTCTGTGCAGAGTAAAAAAATCGGCAACAGGTATTCCGGCATCTCTCAACAGCCTCTTTGTGAGGTCTTTGTCCATAGCAACCGCTGAACCCAGCACGTCCGGACCCACAAAAGGTATATCCAATGCTTTCAACACGCCCTGTAAAGTGCCATCCTCGCCAAAAGTGCCGTGAATGACAGGAAAAGCAACGTCGAAAGTGTTGAGCGTTTTGTGATTTTGTGCATCCGTCAGGGAAAATTTACCCTCTTCACTTTTGAGATATACCGGCGAAGCGCCATCAAAATACGAGCTTTTTGCCAAATCTACTTCGACACTGGCATAATCAGCGTGGTAATACCATCGGTTGTTCTTGTCAACCCCCAACAATACCGGCTCATAAACAGCCTTGTCCACAGCATGATAGATATTGGTGGCAGATATCAACGAAATTTCGTGTTCGGCTGACCTTCCACCAAAAATAATAGCAACTTTTAATTTCATTGAATGAAAATTTGCGCAAAAGTAATCAACTTTTCGTTCTCAACAAATCGATTTTCAAATATTGCCATTTGAACAAAAAGAAGTATTTTTGTCAAAATTTTTTGAATGAAAATTCTTCCTCATGCTTTGAAAATGTTGCTTGTTCTGCTGGTTTGTTCCTGCGATGAGTTTTGCGAGGAATCCACGCGGACAGCAGTGGTTCTCAAGTTTTTTTCGGCTGAAACCAATTTGGAAACTCCGCTTACCGGCGTTTCCATTCAGGGTTTGGGTAACGACAGCGTACTGTATCGCAACGCCAGCCTGACCACAGCGCTGTGTCCGCTCAACCCGGGCGCGGATACTACCGCTTACCTTATATCTATTGGCGAAAATACAGACACGCTGACTGTCTTTTACAGGAATAATCCGGTTTTCATATCGTCCGAATGTGGGTGTGTCGCTTTTGCAGAAATCACTGATATAAAAAAACAAACTGACCACCTTCATTTAAGGGTTGAAACCGTTAATTTCAACGTCGGACAAGTCAGTTACCGAACAAATGTCATCAATGCAGAAAATATCAGGATTTATCATTAGTGCATTGCTGTTGCTTCCCTTGTGGTGCAGCGCTCAGGATACTACCCGCTACCCGATCAATGATATGAAGGGCGTCAGGGTAGGCATTGATTTGTCTAAATTAGCGCTACCGCTCATTTACAGCGATCGTACAGGCTTTGAAGCGAGTGTTGACGCGCACATCAAGAAAAACTTCTTTGCCGTTGCCGAAGCAGGATGGCTGCGCGTTGACCTGAAAAACGACACGGCTTATCATTACAAGGCAAACGGTTTTTATGGAAAACTGGGGATTGATTACAACCTGTTAAAGTCCCGTCGTCCATACAGCAACGACTTGTTATACGCGGGGTTTCGATATGGTATGTCTGGTTTTTGGCACAAAGCAGATGGCATAACCATTCCAAAACAGTACTGGCCTGCTGTTCATGAGCAACACATTGACCAAACCCGCTTAACTGCACACTGGATAGAATTTGTGATGGGTGTAAAAGCCGAAGTGCTCAAAAACTTCTATCTTGGCGTTTCCTTTCGGGGAAAATTTCTGATAGTGAAGCCCAAAGATTCGTCCAAGCCCTATCAGATACCGGGTTACGGCAAGGGAACAAGTTCATTTGTGATAGGAATGAATTACTGCGTTTCGTACAATATCCATTTTTAAATAGGTTGATATCGCAAAATGGTCAAAAGGACATAATTTGGAAAAAAATACTACCTTTGCGTTTTGAAAATGATAATTTTATGTCACAGCAAAAAGCAACCATCGACACAGCCTTATGCCATTCAAGGTGCAGCAGTTGGTTGA
>JAITTD010000276.1 GCA_031287245.1 Bacteroidales bacterium | reverse complement strand
TTCCACCTCGAAAGTTTCTCCTTCGAGGAAGAATTTTGCGTTGATATGTGATAATGGTAGCATAGTCTTTAACTGTTTTATTTGTCATAAACCCATTCATTTTCAAATTCAATACCGTCGCCCACCACTAATTTTTCGGCCTGGATCACCAGTTTCGTGCAGGTATAGCTGTCGCCTTTCAGCGTATAATCAACGCCGAAGCTGATGCAGGTGGCATGGGTAAAAATAATCTTTTCCACAGGGGTATTTTCCGCGTCCAGCATGATAATAACGCCGTCCGAATATTTGCGCGAGTTCAGCGCCCATTCCATCATGTCGTTACGCGGCAACTGCGACAGTTTTACCTGCAAGGTTCCGCTGTACACCCGTGTGGTTGCTTTCCCCTTTCTGTCAATGCCCTGGTGAAATTCAAAATTACAGTCAAGTATTTCATAGCCTCCGTTAATCAGGCTTTTTATATCGGCGGGACTGTCGCCGCCCATCATTAAGAAACTTCTGTGTCCGAACATGTTTGTTTGTTTTATCGGTTATTATATAGGGGAAGTGTTGCAGAAGCAACCGCGACACTTCCCCCGGTGTTTGTCAGGCCTGCTGTTCGTACTGGGATTCCCAATCCACATCGTCGTCGCCCTTTGTTCCGTCAAGTTTAATGACAAAACTTTTAGCGGGGAAGAACGGTGTGATGTGCAGGTCAAGGTAGATGCGGTCTTTCTGCTTCGGGTCACGCTCGAAGCGTGTGATGCGGAATTTCTCTATCAGCTTGTCTGCGCCCTGTATGCCGTCGAGGAATTTGATTATCTGGATGCGGAGGTCTTTTTCGGTCTTCGAACTCCAGTTTTCAAACGCACGGCGGTTGAGGAAGTCTATCAGCACCTTGGCTATCCAGTCAAATACACGTACTACGGAATAGGTCTGCAAACCGAGGTTGTCGCCGTTGAAAAGCGTTTTGGCCGAGAAAGCCATCACCTTGCCGTATTCGTTCACCATCGGGATAAGCCCCATTTTTTCCAGTTGCGAGATTTCGCTCTTTTTCAACTGGAACACCACGCCGTCCACTTCGTTGATTCCCCCGTGTTTTTTACCTGCCGTCACCTGTGACATCAGGGTATAATACACTTTTCCGGCAAGGGCTGCCGCCGGTGAGACATGCAAATCATCTGCTTCATCCAGATTGACATACCTGTTGCGCCCGATCAGCCAGTTGCAGGTCATGCACGTGTTGGAACGGAATGGGTCTCCTCCCGTATGATTTGCCGTGAAGAAGATGTCCACCACGTCGTCGGGTTTTTCCAAATCGACGAAGTCGGTATATAACTGAACCTTGTTTTCGTATGCAATCTTGCTCCATTTTTCAAGAACCTTGTTTGAGCCAAGGTACCCGGGCAATACCAGGATGGAATAGTTTTCCCTTAAATCCAGCCTGTCATATTGCTGTTTCAATTCGGCGGCAATAAAATCAATGAAGCGTGAATTGTCGAGGTCGCGTACCTGTTCGGGAGCGGCATTCACGATTGTAATATTACGCAGCTTGTCCGATTCCGTATTCTTGTAGAACAGCATCACCGAACGGTAGGAACGTTCCAGTTCCTTCACCGTTTCCACGGCGTACCTTTGGTTCCTGTTCAGTAAACTTGATACAAAAGATTCCTTTTCTCTGCTTTTCTCCAGCATGTCGCTGATGTCCTTCGATTCGGACAGCAGATCAATCCACAGTGCAAGCGTTTTCTTCAAATCATCCCGTTCCGCTTTTTTTGTTTCATCCGTCAGGAAAATCTTTTTACGTGCTTTCCGTTCCGGATTCAGGTTCTGAACACCGTCCACACACGATTCAAGGAAACCGAACCCGCCGAATTTGGCAAGTTTGCCCAAAGCTGTCTCCAACGAAACTTCTTTTGTTTCCTGTACCTGCTGCCGCCGGCGTTCCGGTCTTACAGCGGACTCTTCAACCGGCGCTCCGGTTTTTTGCAATAATTCATCTGCCATGTCTTCACTTTTTATAAGTTACCATTTGTTTATTCTTCCACCTTTTTCACATCATACGACTCCAGCTCGGACAGCAAAGCCTGCAGCGATTCCACAAAAGCCGTTCTTGCATCGGGATTCTGCAATGCCCTCTGCATGATTTTGTTTGAGCGCAGTTGCTTGATCATCCTGTTGTAAAAAGCCTTTTGATTATCCAGGTCTTTGAGGAACGGACTGTTTTTGGTCATGTTGGCTATCAAAAAATCCGCCACATTCTTGAAACGGAAATTTTCAACCACATCCTGTCCTTCCCCATCTTCAAACGCCACATCAATGTTGGGTTTGAAATGGGCGAAAACATCCTCAATCGTTTCCAGTTTTCCTGCCGTTTCAGGACTAACCGGGTCGTCCGCCGTTAATTTTTCTACCAGTAACGTCCTGTTGTGAGGTATGTCCGCAATCGCTTCCGACGCATCTATTTTTTCGACATTACCTCCAATACCATATTCAAACATTGCCATAATTCAAGAAATTAGTGTTAATATTATTATTTATTATCATTTGTATATCAATCTTTTCCGCTTCGAATATAAAACGGATGACTTTCGTCCGTTTTCCATTTGTTGGTAAATTCCTCGTTCCTTATTTTGACCGTTCGCGGTGAAATGGTAAGCGTAGTGAACAAACCGCCTTTCAACGTATCCATGTGTTTTTTATATTCAACACAATAAGCGTCTTCAAAAAAGAGTACCATGTCGGCTCCGCTTGTTACCTTAATATCGCCCGAAAGGAAACGTATTTCTCCGTTGCGCAACAGTTTTTCACGCAGCATCCATTCGTTGATATAATAATCCGGCGTATCGGCAAAGGTCATGTTTATGATTCCGCCCGTCGGCAGGCCGCCCGGACGCCCTCTTGAATCCATTTCCTGGGTGAAGCCGATGTGAAATTCTTCAAGGAGATAAGCTTTATCCATAAAGATGAATTTTACCACCTTTTCGGGCAGTTTGTCGCTGCTGAAAAACAGGCGGCCTTTCATGATCCGTTCAAAATAGTTCATGGATTCAGGTTTTCAAAGTATGCGTTGCCAATCCGCAGGTTATCCACGGCCATTTTCAGTTCCGTCACCGTATTGGGTGTATTGTCGGCTTTGTAGTGTATGGAGAGGTGCGTCAGGCGGGCCTGCTCGAAATACACCTGCTCCAGGGTTTCTTCGGAAGTATCCGTGACGGTTACTTCCCCGTTAAATTTCTTGGCATGGTCAAACATCCATGCCAGCAGTTCGTCGGAAGGCTCGCCGATAATGGACATCTCAAACAGGCCTCCTTTCAAGTCCGAACATACTTCACCGTCACGGTTCATGTCCTTCCGGAGTTGATAGTCGCAGGACGACAGCTCGTACCTCTCCCACGAAAGCCCCATGATGTTGTCTTTTTCCGGGATTTTCAACTTCAAATAAGCATTACAGTCGAAATATTTTTTCTTTGCCATGATATGGTGATGTTTTTAATGTTTACACGTTCCAGTCCAACTCTTGATTCTCATTCAATTTTACTGTCAGATGGCTGCCTTTTGACACCTTACCGCTTATGATGAAGCGGGAAATAGGCCGTCGCAGGCAGTTCCTGATAATTCCCGCCACTTGCCTTGCCCCGTATTTCTGCGTGAAACCTTTCTTTGCCAGGATTTGTTTTGTCTCATCGTCCATTTCAAGGGTTATTCCCTGTTTTTCAAGCGGAGCGTACAAACTTTTCAACTGAATATTAAATATTTGCAGCAGCATGTCTTCGCTGATGGGCGAGAACGGCACGATTTCGGATAAGCGGGCCAAAAATTCAGGGCGGAAATAGGTTCCCATTACCTCCATCAGTTGAGTTGTTGAAGGCGTTTCTCCCTTTGAAAACTTATCCACCAGCCAGTCGGTTCCCACATTGGAAGTAAAAATGACCAGGGCATTTGAAAAATCGCCCTCTTTGCCAAGCCTGTCATGCAGCTTCCCTTCATCCATGATTTGCAGGAAAATGTCATATACGGACTGGTGAGCCTTTTCGATTTCATCAAACAGGACTACGGCATAGGGTTGCTGGCGGATTTTATTGACCAGCAGCCCGCCTTCCTCATATCCGACATAACCCGGAGGCGCTCCATACAGGAGGGCTGCCGAATGTTCCTCCTTAAATTCGGACATGTCGAAGCGTATGATGGCTTTTTCGTCGTTGAACAACGCTTCCGCCAGGGCTTTGGCCAATTCCGTCTTGCCCGTACCCGTGGGGCCGAGGAAGAAAAACGAGCCGATCGGCTGTCCCTGCCTGTTCAATCCGCTGCGCGATTCCAGAATGGCGTCCGTCAAAGCTTTTACAGCCCTGTCCTGGCCTACGACACGCCTTTTGAGGATTTCTTCCATGTTCAACAGGCGTTCCTTTTCCTGTGACCGTATCTTGCCTATCGGGATTCCTGTTTTGTTGGATATGATTGCAGCCACTTCAAGTTCGCCGACTGTTTCGATTTTTATTTTGGACGCTTCGCGCAAAGTGTCCAACGAACGGTGAATGTATGCCAGCAACTCCTCAAAGCCGTCTATTTCGTTTACATCCGTTTCGTCGGTCAGCAGTCCCAGTAAAATCGGACTCAGTTTGTTTTGCATCCCGTAATGGATGAAACGCAATTCTTTGAAAAGTTCACTTTCCTTCTTTTCCCTGTTTTCTTCGATTTCCGCCAGTTGTTTTGTGAAACCGAGAATATCTTTGGCTGCCGTTTCATTTATCATTTTGGTTGCCGACATGGTACGGTCAAGCAGGTCTATGGCCGAATCGGGCAGGCGCCTGTCTTTGGTGTAGCGTTTGGCAAAGCGCACGCAGGCGGCCACCGCTTCGTCCGAAACCTTTATCTTATGGAAACCCGCATATTTGTCGATAACCGATTTTACCATGACAATGGCCGAATCCATATCGGGTTCTTCCACCTGCAACACTTCAAAACGGCGGTTGAAAGCATGGTCGGGTTCTATCAGTTTGCGATACTCGTCAATGGTGGTTGCTCCTATCACCGTCAAATCCCCCCGCGACATTTCGGGTTTAAGGATGCCCGCTGCTCCGGCATTGCCCTGTTTGACGTCAAGCAACATGTGTATCTCGTCGATAAACAGGATAGCTCTGTCAAGCGTTCTTAATTCCTTGATGATATTTTTCAGGCGGTCTTCTATTTCTCCCTTGTAGGTAGCGCCGGCAATTAAATTGCCCGTATCCAGTTCAAACACGGTGGTTCCCTCAAGGTAGGCGGGAACGTTGCGCTCCACCACTCTTTTGGCAAGCCCGTCCACCAGCGCTGTTTTCCCTACGCCCGCATCGCCGATGACCATCACATTCGGTTTGCTGTGACGTCCGAGAATTTCAATCATCATCCTGACTTCCTTTTCACGATTCACAATATCGGTTATTTTCAGGTCAATTGCCATGGCCGTCTTGTCTATACAATATTTATGGATGGCGCTCATGCCTTTGGCTTCGGGAGTTTCATGCAATTCGGGGGAGATACTGCTCATCACTTCTTCTCCCTTGAAATAAAGGTCAAAAATTTCGCTTTCGCGGATGGGAAAGGATTTAAGCTGGTCGGCGGAGAATCCCGAACCCGGGCGGGCAAGGGAAGTAAGAACACAAATCGGATTTATTTCCAGCAATCCTAATTTAAGTCTCACATTGTCGGCTTCTTCAAAAACCCGCGACACGCTTTCGTCCCCCTGAATATCGGCAGGTGATCCGTTTTTGGCACAGTCATCTATCCGCACGTCCGCCCATTCTTCAAAATAGGAAATGTCTTTTCCCAAAAAAGCAATGAAACCGTGCAATCCCGTATCTTTATGCAGCAGCCCCTTGAGTAAATGAGCGGGAGTGAAACACTCGTTGCCGTATTCCCTGGCTATTGATTTGGCTATTCGGATAGCCGTCTGAACAGATTCGTTCAAATTCAAAAAATCCATTGTCTTAACGAATTTATTGTTGGGTTATCATAATCTCTTTTTACAATTTCCAAATGTGAATATATTTTTTTGATATACCAAATATAAATGAATGAAAATTTTGATTTCGTATGAAAAAAATAATATAAAAAGGCTTTCTATCGGATGGAATTTTCTGTAAATACTTTATTTTCAAGTAAATTAAATTCAGATAAATTTGTTGAAAAAATGATTTTTTTGATGGGCTTTCTTCTTCTCTTTTGAAACCGGCTTTACTTCCGTACTTTTTATACCGGCACTGAACGGTATTTCCCTGCTCTGCCCTGTTTGACATGTACGGAAGCAAAAAGAGGCAGGGTATCCCTCCCTGCCTCTCACCACTAAAATCCGCGAAACAGTATTGAACCATTACGACTGTGGATTTCAGCGGCAAAATTATTACTTTTTTCCTTTTGCAGCCTTCTTTTCCCCAAAATCAAAGGTAACACGATAATTTTCATCGAACTTCAAAGCAGCGTCAAACGGTTTGCCTGCCTTGCTTTTGAAGCCTTTGATAATTCCCGTTTTACCATTGGCCAGCAAATCGGTAATCTGCTTGTCGGACAACTGTTTTTCGCTGATATTTCTGAAAACAACCAATCCGCAATTGGCATCGCTGCATTTGGCGACTTTGGGATAAATGCTGACTTGTGCGGTTTTGCACTTGGGGCAAAGGCAGGTGTTTTC
>JAITTD010000274.1 GCA_031287245.1 Bacteroidales bacterium | reverse complement strand
TATTCTCCGGGTCCGTTCCCTATTTGTGCAATTTTAAATAAATACTTTCCCGTTGAATCAAACACTAAAATGCTCTCTGTTTGACGATCAAGGATATAATACTTGTCATCAAACGATATGATCTTGTCAATCCTTCCGATCAGACATTCCGGGCTTGTTTCAAGTGGTATGTACGTGACGTCCGATGCAATTTCACTCAACAACAATTCCTTGCTATTCTTAAAAAAGGGATCCAGATCAATCACTTGTTTGCAATATTTGCTCTCTTTTTGACATGCGTTCAACGCAAACATCAGACACAAAAAACACAATTTATATGACTTACTCATAATTATTAGATATTTATTAAAAATTTAGATTATTTAGTAACAATCGTCATGATAAATATTGAAGGTTTATAAATTATTTGCGTATCTCAATATGAGATACAATACAAAGGTAATTCCTTTATTAATAACATAAATGTTAAAAAATGTTAAAACTTTTCTTCGATTTTTTTTGCCAAATAAAAAATCAACGTACCTGCGAAACATTCGTAGATCTGCGAAAAGTTCGTAGGTAAAAAATCTTTTCAACAGTTGATTGAAAAATGACAGCAATTCATTACTTTTGTCTGTTAATTCAATCAGCGAATATGAAGCAAAATAGCATGAAACATACAGGTTCAGAGGATGTTAGCGAAAAAAAAACGTCTCGTTTTTTTCAAATCATTACCCAAAAGTATTTCAAATTTGGCATGATTGCCTTTCTGTACCTGCTGTGGACGCTGTGGGTGGGCAGTTGGTGGCTGCTGCTGGGCGTTCCCGTACTTTACGATATGTATGTTACCCGAAAAATCAACTGGTCGTTCTGGAAAAAGCGTAACGGACCGAACAATAGAGCGGTAGAATGGCTGGATTCCCTTATTTTTGCAGTGATTGCCGTCACCTTGATTAATATCTTCGTGTTCCAAAACTACAAGATACCCACCGGTTCGATGGAAAAATCCCTGCAAATAGGCGATCATCTGTATGTGAGCAAGTTGAAATACGGACCAAAACTGCCCAACACGCCGCTTTCATTCCCGTTTGCGCAGAATATCATGCCGCTCACTACTTCCACCAAATCCTATTTGGAATGGATTAAGTGGGATTACAAACGGTTGAAAGGCTTCACTCATGTGAAAAACGACGACAATGTGGTGTTCAATTTTCCAGAAGGAGATACTGTTCTGCTGCAATATCCTGCGCAAAGTTATTACGCCTTGTTGCGCAACGAAGCCGAGCGTTTGCAAGAAATAGACAGGCTGGCAGACAGGGAAGTGCGCCCGTTTGACTACTACACAGCCACAGCACGGCGGCATATCCTTAATGAATATGCCTACACGGTGCGTCCGGTAGATAAATGCGACAATTACATTAAAAGATGTATCGGTATTCCGGGGGATACACTGAAAATTATCAATACACAGGTCTTTATCAACGGTAAACCCCAGCAGAAGCATGAAAATATGCAATTTCGCTATATCGTGCAAACGGACGGTTCCGCCATTAACAGTAAGACGCTTGAACGTTTGAATATTTACAAGAGCGATGTTCGTTTGGTTGGAAATGGCGTGTTCAGCATCCCACTGATAGAAGAAAATGTAGAGATTGTCAGGAATATAGGCACTGTTATTTCGGTGGAGAAGCAATTGAAGCCCGCAGGAGAATACGACAGCGAGATATTCCCTCACGATTCGCGTTTTACGTGGAATGTGGACAATTTAGGACCCCTATGGATTCCGAAAAAGGGAGTTACCATCAAGATAGACACCGCCAATATCAGCCTTTACAGACGCATTATCACGGCTTATGAGCATAATACGCTGGAAATTGTAAACGGAGAAATTTTCATCAACGGCGTTAAAAGCGACAGTTACACTTTCCGGATGGATTATTACTGGATGATGGGCGACAATCGGCATGATTCGCTCGATTCCCGCTTCTGGGGCTTCGTTCCCGAAGACCATATCGTCGGAGCGCCACGCATAGTCTGGCTGGCATTGAACAAGGAAAAAACGTTCCCGTTCAGTATCCGGTTGGATCGCATGTTTCGGTGGGCAGGCAATTAAAATAAACTTTACAATGGCTAAGAATTACACCCCTGCCGTATTTCGGCAAAACTCGCCTATAACAGACAGCACCCGCGTGTTGGGTATGGAAGCAGGCAAACTTCCTCCGCAAGCCATTGATATGGAAGAGTATGTGATTGGCGCTATCTTGCTTGAACGCGATGCGATTGATGAAATCAGCGATTTTCTCAAACCGGAATGTTTCTACAAAGAAGCCCACGCAAAAATATATCAGGCAGCGCTTGACCTTTCCCTCAGGGAAGATCCGATTGACGCCAATACGGTAACGCAGGAATTGCGCAAAAAAGAAATCCTTGAAGAGGTCGGAGGGGCATATTATCTGGCTGTGCTCACCAACAAAGTGATGTCTGCTGCTAATATCAACTATAATGCGCGTATTATCCATCAAAAATACCTGCAACGGGAATTGATCCGAATATCCACCGACATCCAAAAAAGCGCCTTTGACGAAAGTACCGATGTGGACGAACTGCTGAACCGCGCCGAACAGGGACTTTTTGAGATTTCACAAGGAAACATAAAAAAAGAAGTACAATCGTTAAGTTATTTGTTGGCTGGCGTATTGGAAGAAATCGAACATGCCAAAGACACCGGTATTTTGTCTGGCATTCGTTCCGGTTTTACAAATTTAGACCGCATTACAGGCGGCTGGCAACCAACAGATTTAATCATCATTGCAGCCCGTCCTGCTATGGGAAAAACGGCTTTCATACTGTCAATGGCAAGAAATATGGCGCTCGACCATAAGGCGGGAGTGGCAGTATTTTCTTTGGAAATGTCGTCAAGCCAGTTGGTCATGCGTCTCATCGTTTCGGAAACAGAGATTTATAAGGATAAATTGCGCACCGGAAAATTGGAAACGGACGATTATAGCAGGCTTTTGGAGAAAATTGAAGTTCTTAGCGAAGCCCCTGTTTTTATTGATGACACACCGGCTCTGTCGATAGTTGAATTTCGCGCCAAATGCCGCAGATTGGTGCAGATGCACCACATTAAAGCCGTTTTTATTGACTATCTGCAATTGATGACATGGACAGGCGATACACGCGGCAACCGCGAGCAGGAGGTATCCAACATTTCACGTTCGCTCAAAGCGATAGCCAAAGAGTTGAATATCCCGATTATAGCGCTTTCCCAGTTAAACCGTGGAGTTGAAGCCCGCACAGGACTGCAAAACAAACGTCCGCAATTGTCAGACTTGCGTGAATCGGGCGCCATTGAGCAGGATGCCGACCTTGTAGCCTTCATCCATCGCCCCGAATATTACGGATTCACTGAAGATGACCAGGGTAATTCACTGATAGGCATTGCCGAAATCATCATCGCCAAGCACCGTAATGGGGCTATCGGCGACGTGAACCTGAAATTTAAACCCGAATTTGCAAAATTTGTGGAACCGGATGGCATGATGACTTTGGAACCCATTACTTTGGACCCCATTGCATATCAATCTAAAATGAATGACCAAAGCGATGAGCCGGAAGAGGCTGCATACGCTGCGATTCCCACTTCTTTTCCGCCGATGATGTCGAATACCAACGGTAGCGAGGCGCCATTTTAAATCAAAGAGTGGAAGCAGGCATAACACTCCGTTACAGCCGACATTTCAGGTTTCGGTCGCCGTAAGCATCATCTATTCTTCCGCAAGCGGGCCAAAACTTGTTTTCACGAATATCATCCATTGGGTAAGCGGCTTTTTCGCGACTGTAAGGATGCGTCCAACTGTCAGATACAACCATCGCCTCCGGATGCGGTGCGTTTTTCAGCAGGTTGTCGGTTTTGTCGGCTTTTCCTGAAATGATATCCTGAATTTCTTGATAAATACTGATGAGCGCCGCCGCAAACCTGTCCAATTCCTGTAAAGATTCGCTTTCAGTCGGTTCCACCATCAGTGTATTGGCAACGGGAAATGACAGCGTCGGTGCGTGAAAACCATAATCCATCAGTCGTTTGGCAATATCGGTTGCCGTAATGTCTGCTTCTTTGAAAGGATGGCAGACCAATATCATCTCGTGCGCCACCATTTTGTCAACATTGGTATAAAGCACCTCATAGTACGGGCGCAGTTTGGCAGCCAGATAATTGGCATTGAGAATAGCAACGGTTGTAGCCTGCCGCAAGCCTTCACCGCCCAACATGGTGATGTAGGCATGTGCAATGGGCAGTATGCTTGCGCTTCCATAGTGTGCCGCGCTGAGGGCTTTGATATTCTTACCATTTCCTGCATTCGTTACAGAATGTTCAGGCAAATAGGGCGTCAAATGTTTTGCCACACAGATGGGACCCATTCCCGGACCGCCGCCACCGTGCGGTATCGCAAAAGTCTTGTGCAGATTGAGATGGCACACATCCGCACCCAAAAATGCAGGGTTGGTAAGTCCTACCTGTGCATTCATGTTAGCGCCGTCCATATATACCTGCCCGCCAAACTGGTGAATCGTGTCAATGATGTTCTTCACACCTGCTTCAAAAACACCATGCGTGGAAGGGTAAGTAATCATTAGCGCAGCGAGGGTGTCTTTGTGGGTTTCGGCTAAAAATTTGAGTTGCGAAATGTCAATGTTACCCTGCCCGTCGCTGGGCACAATCACAATATCCATTCCAGCCATGGCAGCGCTTGCGGGATTAGTGCCATGGGCAGAAGCCGGTATCAGCACCGTGTGGCGATGTGATTGCGCGGTATCGTTAAGGTAGGCGCGAATCACCATCAAACCGGCATACTCGCCCGTGGCGCCGGAGTTGGGCTGAAAAGAAACAGCGTCAAAGCCGGTGATGACTGCCAATTGATGCGACAATTCGTCAATCAGTTGAGCATAACCTGCCGCCTGTTCTGCCGGAGCAAAGGGATGGAGGTTGCCAAAAGCAGACCAACTGAGGGCGAACATTTCCGTAGCCGCATTCAGTTTCATCGTGCACGATCCCAAAGGTATCATCGAGTGTGTCAGCGAAATATCCTTGCGTTCCAACTGTTTGATATAACGCATCATCTCTGTTTCCGAGTGATAGCGCCGGAAAACCGGCTGTTGCATGAAATCGCTTTTCCTTTTCAGGCTGCCTGCAACAGATTGCGGCACAGCGCCGGACCCTTTTTCTTTGGGCGGATGTGCCGAAAAAACAGCCACAATATCCGTCATATCTGCCCCTGTGGTGGTTTCGTCAATGCTGATGCCGATGATGCCTTCGCCGTAGCGGAAATTGATTTCTTTGGCTTCGGCTTCGGCTCTGATAGCCGCAGCATCTTCCTTGCAAACATGGATGGTGAGCGTGTCGAAGAAGGTTTCATTTACAAAGGTGAAGCCCAATGCGGCTATTTGCTGCGCCAACACACCTGTTTGCCGGTGAATGTGCTCTGCAATTTGTCGAATACCCTCTGCGCCGTGATAAACAGCGTACATTCCTGCCATACTTGCCAGCAATGCCTGTGCTGTACAAATATTCGAGGTGGCTCTTTCCCGTTTGATATGCTGTTCGCGGGTTTGCAAAGCCATTCGCAAGGCGCGTTTGCCGTGCACATCAACACTCTCGCCGATGATACGCCCCGGCATCGTACGCTTATAGGCGTCGCGGGTAGCGAAATAGGCAGCATGAGGACCGCCGTAGCCCATCGGGATGCCAAAACGCTGCGAAGAGCCAACAGCCACATCCGCGCCCCATTCACCCGGAGGCGTCAACAGAGACAAACTAAGCAGATCGGCTGCTACGATGACGGCTACGCCTGCCGCATGAAGCATTTCTGTAAAATGTTCGTAATCGTTCACATTGCCATTCCTGTCGGGATACTGCACGATAGCGCCAAAGACAGTACCATCGGGCATCAACGTTCGGTAATCGCCCACCGCCACTTCAATGCCCAAAGGCTCTGCGCGGGTTTGCATCACCTCGATGGTTTGTGGAAAAAGATGCTGGTCGGCAAAAAAGCGGTTGGCGCCATTCTTGACCGCTTCACGCGACCGCGACCGGAACAGCATAATCATTGCCTCGGCAGCCGCAGACGCCTCGTCCAAAAGAGAAGCATTGGCAATTTCCATGCCTGTCAACTCTACAATCGCTGTCTGAAAATTGAGTAGCGCTTCGAGCCGTCCCTGCGAGATTTCAGCTTGATAGGGCGTGTAAGAAGTGTACCACGACGGATTTTCCAATATGTTTCGCTTGATAACCGACGGTAGAAAGCTGTTGTAGTAGCCCAAGCCTATATAACTGCGAAAAATGCGGTTTTTGGCTGCTATTTTTCCCAATCGGTCTAAATACGCGGCTTCGCTGATGCCATCGGGTAAATCCAAGGGCTGGGGCAAGCGAATGTTCGCTGGCAAGGCTTTATGAATCAACTCGTCTGTTGATGAAACGCCGATGTTTTCCAGCATCTGCGGCAATTCTTCTTCGCGGGGACCATTGTGGCGAGATAAAAAAGTTTCCATTCTATACATTAAATTTGACGACAAAAATAAGTCGTTTTCCTCAAAAAATATTTTTTCTTTTGCATAAAAAATATTTATCTCATTATTTTGAAATTTTTTTATTTGCAAATCAATCAATATCAATTGGTTGAAAAAAATATTTAATTATTTTGAAAAAAAATATCATTTTTTATGCAATTATTTTGAAAAAATATCGTACCTTTACGCCACTAAAATTTTATCGTTATGGAACTGAAAAAAAGTGATAGAGCAAATTTAGAAAAGAGACGCGGTCTCTTTATTGAGATAGGCTTATTAGTAGCCTTAGCTGTGGTTTTTGTCGCATTTGAGTGGTCATCGGCTCCCTCTAAGGAGATGAATGGTTACCAAGCAACAGAAGAAGTAATAGAGGAAGAAGAAATGATGGTAACCCGTCAGGAAACTCCCCCGCCCCCGCCGCCGGAGCCGCCAAGAGTGGCAGATATTCTGGCAATTGTGGATAACAGTGTGCAAGTCAACACCGATTTTAGCATTGATATGGAAACAGACCAAAACCAGTCAATTGAAATTGTACAATTTCAAGAAACGGTTAAAGTTGTAGAAGAAGAGGAAGAAGAGGTCATGTTTGCCGTATTGGAAGACAAACCGATGTTCAATGGTAAACCTGCCGAGGAAGGATTTCGCGAATATGTCGGTAAAAACACCATTTACCCTCCGGTTGCAACCGAAAACGGTGTATCAGGCAAAGTAATCGTGGAATTTCTTATCGAAAAAGACGGTTCTGTTTCCAACGTTAAGGTTCTGCGTGGAGTGGACCCGTCCTTAGATGCCGAAGCTGTACGTGTTATCAAGGCTTCTCCGAAATGGACGCCGGGCAAGCAGCGTGGGAAGACCGTAAAGGTGAAATATCAATTCCCTGTTAACTTCAAGTTAACTAATTAATTATCTGATAATTTCTTAATAAAAAACCCTGATCTTAGCAGATTAGGGTTTTTTGTCTAAATAGCAATGGCACAAAATATCACAACAGCAAAAGAACTCGAAAAGGCAGTATTGGTCGGACTGATTTCGGCTCGTCAAACGGAGAGTGAAGTAGAAGAATACCTGAAAGAATTGGCATTCCTCGCAGAAACAGCCGGAGGTGTGCCTGTGAAGAAATTTACCCAACGTCTTGAGGTGCCCAATCATGCTACATTCGTAGGAAGCGGGAAATTAGCCGAAATAAAAGACTATATCACGGAACAGGAAATCGGGTTGGTTATTTTTGACGATGACCTTAGTCCTTCGCAATTGCGGAATATTGAGCAAGAGTTGATGTGCAAGGTGCTTGACCGTACCAATCTCATCCTTGATATTTTTGCCAAACGGGCACAAACATCGTATGCCAAAACACAGGTAGAATTGGCTCAATATCAATATCTTCTCCCGCGTCTTACCAGAATGTGGACACATTTGGAACGTCAGCAGGGCGGTATTGGCTCGCGTGGTCCCGGCGAGTCGGAAATAGAAACCGACCGGCGTGTCATCCGCGAAAAAATTGCCAAACTGAAAGTGCAACTGGCGAAAATCGACAGTCAGATGACCATTCAGCGGAAAAATCGCGGCAATATAGTCCGTGTAGCATTAGTGGGCTACACCAATGTGGGCAAATCCACCCTGATGAACCTGCTGAGCAAGTCGGAGGTTTTTGCCGAAGACAAGTTGTTTGCCACGCTCGACACCACCGTGCGCAAAGTGGTCATTGACACCTTGCCCTTTTTGCTGACGGATACGGTGGGTTTTATCCGCAAACTGCCACATCATTTGGTAGAATCATTCAAATCGACGCTGGACGAGGTGCGCGAAGCCGACATTTTGGCGCATGTAGTGGATATTTCGCATCCGCGCTTTGAGGAACAAATTGCGGTAGTCAATCAGACTTTGCACGAACTTCATGCACAAGACAAGCCTACAATCCTCATATTCAACAAAATAGACAACTACGAATACATCCCAAAAGAAGAGGACGACCTGACGCCGCGCACTAAGGAAAACGTCAGTCTGGAAGAATTGCAGGACACTTGGATGGCAACCGCCGACCAACAAATGACAGTCTTTATATCCGCACTGCAAAAGTCTCATATAGAACAACTTAAAGAAATTCTTTTTCGCGAAGTGCGCCAAATCCATTCGCTGCGCTATCCCTACGAGCAGCATCCGGCATCCTATTATTACGAAACAGAGGATAAGGCATGAAAATAACGCTTTTATGGATTGGAAAAACTTCCGAAGACTGGTTGCAACGGGGAATCGCAGAGTATGAAAAGCGGCTGATGCATTATGTCCCGCTTTCCGTTGAATGTCTTGTTGTAAAAAATCTGCCCAAACAGGATATTGAGAAGCAAAAACTGATGGAAGGGGATGCTATTCTTGAAAAAATTGATGCTTTGGATGAGTTGTACCTGTTGGATGCAGGCGGACAGGCGTTTACATCGGAAGGATTAGCGGCTTTTCTGCAAAAAAAAATGTCGGCAAGCGTAAAACGATTGGTGTTGGCGGTTGGTGGTCCGTATGGCTTTTCAAAAAGCGTCTATCAGCGGGCAAACGGACAATTATCCTTTTCGGCGCTTACCTTTTCACATCAGATGATACGGCTGCTGCTGTGCGAACAGGTGTATCGCGCATTCACCATCATCAAAGGCGAAGCGTATCATCATGCGTAGATTTTTAGTGCACACTTGGAAATTTTTAATTGAAATATAAAATGGCAAAAAGTCTTGTAATTGCAGGGAAAGCGTTTCAGTCGCGATTGTTTCTCGGCACGGGGAAGTTTAGTTCAAACCAGTTGATGCGCGAATCCATTTTGGCGTCGCAAACGCAGATGGTTACTGTAGCCATGAAGCGCTTGGATATGAACAATCAGCACGACGATATGCTGCAACATATCCGAAAGCCGGAGATAACATTGTTGCCCAATACGTCAGGGGTGCGTAGTGCTAAAGAGGCTGTTTTTGCAGCCCGGTTAGCCCGCGATGCCTTTGAAACCAACTGGCTGAAATTGGAAATCCACCCCGACCCGCGCTATCTGCTGCCCGACCCGATAGAAACCCTGAAAGCGACCGAGGAATTGGCAAAACTTGGATTTGTTGTTCTTCCGTACATTCAGGCAGACCCCGTGCTGTGCAAACTGTTGGAAGCGGCAGGCGCGGCAACAGTGATGCCCTTGGGCGCACCGATAGGCACCAACAAGGGTTTGCGCACCCGCGATCTGCTTGAAATCATCATCGAACAGAGCAACGTGCCGGTGGTAGTGGATGCCGGCATAGGCGCACCATCCCACGCGGCGGAAGCAATGGAAATAGGCGCCGACGCAGTGCTGGTGAATACCGCAATTGCGGTGGCTGGCTCGCCGGTGCAGATGGCAAAAGCCTTTCAAATGGCGGTAGAGAGTGGACGCATCGCCTACGAAGCGCAGTTAGCCGCCCAACTCACCACAGCAGAAGCCAGCAGCCCGCTCACAAGTTTTCTGAACGAGTAATGTCAATCACCCTGTTTTGCCGTTACTTCTTTATTCCCAGATGTTGTTTCACTAAGGGTAACAAATCCAGCGCATCACCGGCTTTATAAAGCAAAGTTTGTCCTTCTAATACATAGGTCACGCCGTTTTCTTTGGCTACCGCTTCAATGGCTTTTGTGGCTTTTTCCTGTACAGGCTGCATTATTTTAGCCTGCTCTTGCTGCAGAGATTGTTCCGCATTCTGCTGAAATTCCTGTAATCTTTGGTACATTCCTGCAATTTCCTGCTGCCTCGAAGTGCGCACCAAATCTGTCAAATTAGCGCTGTTTTTCTGAAATTCATCAGATTTACGGTTGATTTCCACCTGTTGAGTTTCAATTTCCCCCTGCAAATCCTTGATAAAAGCCTGAATTTTGACAACAGCCGAGTCGTACTCAGACATAGACTGCAGCAACGCCTGACTGTCGATGTGAGCCAGTTTGATTACTTTTTGGGCATTTACATTATTGCCAAAAGCCGCAATAACAATAGAGATGACTACAATTTTTAATATATTTTTCATATACATTATTTATATAAGGTTATTTTAAAATTTGGGCACAAAGATACACTATTAATTTTTATATCCCATTTTTTCGAGAACTTCATCGCTTCTATCTTGTTTGGGACTTGCATAAAGCACACTGGCGTCCGAAGCGGTATCGAAAATGGCTGCATAGCCACCCTCTACTGCCAATTCCTTGACGGCACGATATACTTCGTCTTGAATCGGTTTGACCAATTCCTGCTGCTTTTTGGTCAGTTCTCCTTCGGAACCAAAATATTTCTGCTGTATTTCTTTGGCAGCCTGTTCTTTTTTGACGATTTCGTCCTCGCGTTTTTTACGCATATCTTCCGAAAGCATCACTTTTTCAGCCTGATAGTTTTTAAATAATTTTTCTATCTCGGCATACTGACCTTCAATTTCTTTTTGCCAGTCGGCTGACAGTTTGTCTATCTGTCCTTGCGCGGATTTGTAGGCAGGTATCTTGTTCAAGATATACTCCGTGTCCACAAAGGCAAATTTTTGCGCTACTGCTGGTATGGCAGACATTCCTGCTAACAGGATTAAAAAAGCTATTTTTTTCATTTTTATTTATTATTAAAGGTGAAACTTATTATTTATGATGAATTATTATCAAAACTGCTGTCCCAAAATGAATTGAAATTCTCCTTTCTTTCCGCCGCCGGGCACACTGTCGAAACCATAGCCCCAGTCCACTCCGAGCAATCCGAACATTGGCAGAAACGCTCTCACGCCGATACCGGCTGTCCGTTTCAGGTTGAACGGGTGATAATCCTTAAATTCGTACCACGCATTACCTGCTTCGACAAAGCCCACTAAATAGATAGTGGATGCAGGCTGCATCACCACAGGGAAGCGCAATTCCATATTCGCCTTGGTGTAAATATTTGCCTTACTGTAATATTCATCCACCCGCGGTGTCAATGCTCCATCCGAGTACCCTCTCATGGGTACAATTTCTATGCCATGAATTTGATATTGCCCCATTCCGGAGCCTCCCATGTCAAATCCTTCGTAGGGAGAATAGCCTACTTCCTTGTTGTAGTAGCCCAAATAACCGAATTGATAATTTGTTGCCAGCACCAAAGAATGTTTTTCGCCGAATGTGGCTAAGCTCAGATACCATGCTGCTTTAAACATCCATTTGTGATATTCTATCCATTTGTATTTTTCAGAAGGTTTTGCCGAGCGGTAATTGATATCCTTGTTGAACACCGACCAGGGGGGCGTGAGATGCACGCTCAACGACACATTTGACCCTTTGCGCGGGTAGATGGGCTGATCTTGCGAATTTCTGCCAAAGGTGATACCTACATTAATATTATTGGAAGTGCCGTCGCTGAAAGGAAGGCTGTAATACCCGCCTGAACGGGGCCACTGCTGCACCTTGTAGCGCATATAGGTCAGTTCGGTTTGCAGCCTGAACCAGTCATCTGGCCATTTGAGCGTTTTGCCCAAACCGACCGTAATACCCGAAGTTTTGTAATACTGGTTGGCGCCTTCGCTTTGCCAGTAATAGGTTTGGTTGGTGATTTTCGAGTGGTAGAGGGATATCGAAAAGGCGTTTCGTTTTTTGCCTCCAAGCCAAGGTTCTACGAATGTGAGGTTGTAGGATTGATAATATTTACCATTCGACTGTACGGACAAGCCGAGTGTTTGTCCGTCGCCGGAAGGCACAGGGCGCCATGCTTTCAGGTCGAGCATACGGCTGGATGCGAAATTATTGAATTTCACTCCTACCCTGCCGATGAACATACCGCCGCCAAAACCGGCAGACAGTTCCAACTGGTCGTTGGCTTTTTCTGTCAGCACATATACAATGTCCACTGTTGCGTTTTGGGGCTTGGGCTGTACGTCGGGAATCAATTTTTCCGGATCGAAATGCCCCAGCGTTGCCAACTCGCGGATGTCGCGCATGATGTTCTCTTTACTGTACAGGTCGCCCGGAAGAACGCGGAGTTCCCGTCGCACCACGTGTTCGTTGGTTTTGCTGTTTCCCTTGATGACAACTCGGTCAATGTAGGCTAATTCGCCTTCGATGACGCGCATTTCCAAATCCACCGAATCGTTGCTTATATGCGTTTCCACCGGAATAATCTGCGAAAACAGATAACCGTTATTCTGGTAAACCGCACTAACGGCATCTTCGTCGGTAGTCAGCCTTTTGTTTAGCCCGATTTGGTCGTAAACATCGCCCTTTTTATAGCCCAGCACTCTCTGCAAATATTCGGTGTTATATTTTGTATTGCCCACCCAGTTGAGGCTGCGGATATAGTATTTGCTGCCCTCGTGAAGCCGGATATGAAGCACAACTCTTTTTTCGTTGACAAAAGTGATGGAATCATTAATCAATTCAAAATCGCGATAGCCGCGTTCATTATAAAAGTTTGCCAAATTGCCGCGATCTTCTTTCAGATTCTTTTCAAGGTATTTTTTGGTCTTGAAAATATTCAAGTTGTGTTTCTTCTGTTTCGTTTTTTTCAGCGCTTTGCGCAAACGTCTGTCCGAAAAATCCTTGTTACCGATAAAATCAATTTCTGCAATCTTGACTTTCGGATTTTTGGTGATCATCACTTTCAATGCGGTTCTGTTGGTGGCAGCGGTATCGTTTTTTTGAATAAAATCTACTGCTACATTATAAAACCCCTTGTCTTTATAGTGTTTAGTGATAATCGTTTTGATGTTGTTGAGCACGTTTTCGGTCAATTGGCTGCCCTGTTTCACATTGAGTTTTTCATTCAAATCCTTTATATCGCCTTTTTTCACTCCTTCAATCACCATTTTCGACAAGCGGGGGCGTTCGCGAAGGATGATATTGAAAAAAATGACATCCCCTTCAATTCTTTCTGCCACGATGGTGACTTTGGAGAAAAGCCCGTGTTCCCAATACCTGTCCAGCACTTTCGTGATATCGTCGCCGGGCACGGAAATGGTTTTGCCCACTTCCAAGCCGGACATACTGGCAAGTGAGTTGGCATCGACAAATTTAACGCCCGTTACCCTTACGCCGCCGATAATATAGTCATGCGCATTGGAATAGTCCATGACCGGCAGTTCGGATAAATCTACTTCAAACTCTTGTGCACATAAATTGTATGCAAAAAGGCAAGAAACCAGAAAACAAATCGTTACTTTTTGCAACATATTATTGATTTTGTGATGATTCATACTGTTCTAACTGTTCGCTCGTTTTTCCGAAGCGGCGTTCCCGCTGCTGAAAATCGACGATGGCTTTGAAAAAATCCTCTTTGCGGAAATCGGGCCACAAAGTGGATGTGAAATATAACTCGGTGTAAGCCAACTGCCACAACAAAAAATTACTGATTCGATATTCGCCGCCGGTGCGGATAAGCAACTCGGGGTCGGGCATATTGCGAGTGGCCAGATATTCTGCAAAAACGTTCTCGCTAATCTGTTTCAATTTCCCTTCTGCTGCATCAGCCTGAATGTCCTGTGCTGCGCGGATCATTTCCCACCGTCCGCTATAATTCAAGGCAAGTACCAAATTCAAACCGGTGTTATTTGCCGTTTTATCAATGGTTGTCTGCAATTCTTTGTTCACATCGGCTGACAGGGCATTGGTATTGCCGATTGTCGTCAACCGGATGCTGTTTTTCATCAGGGTCGGCGTTTCGCCATGCAGGGACGACACCAAAAGCGACATCAGCGCGTCCACCTCCAGCTTCGGACGCTGCCAGTTTTCGGTCGAAAAAGCATACAGCGTCAGAAAAGAAAGACCTGATTCGGCGGCGGCTTCCACTGTTTCCCGCACGGCAGTAACGCCGTTGCGGTGTCCGAAAATCCGTTGATTTCCTTTCTGCTTTGCCCATCTGCCGTTCCCGTCCATGATGACAGCAACGTGCAACGGCAATTTGCTCTTATCTATTTTTTCCTTGTATGTCATTTATATACAATCGGTTGCTTATAAGCCGGACATGAAAAACTTTGCTCAAAGATACGAAAAGTTATGAATATCCCAACATACGAACACCAATCATTATTATGCAAGAAATTATACGATCCGGTTATTCCGGGGTTGGCAACGCCATCCATGTCGTCGGCAAAAGTTTTGCGCATACCCCATTCAGCGCCTGCACTGATGGCAGGATTGAAACGATATTTATAACCTACCCCGAAAGGGATATTGAGATATCCGTTTGAAATATCGTCAACGGTAGAAGATACGACGAGCGAATAACCGATCCCAAAAAAGAGGAAGGGAGAGTGCGCGTTGGGATGCTCGCGGGTGGACAGATAGGGCAGAAAATTAAATTCATATCCGATGTGCGCATCCACTAAGGAAGTTTCAAACTTGCCGGCGCGGAATTGTTGATAATCGTTTTTGAAATCTAAATCGTTACCTGCAAACTGCCCGTAATAGGCGTTGACTCGCAAAGTATGGTGCGGGGAAATATTGTGTTTGAGCAGCGCTCCAAAGGACAGCCCCGGCGAATAAAACTGCCGGCGCGGGTTAATATCTCCCAAATAATACGAAGTACCTGCAAAAACGCCTAAATCCGTATTAATGGCATATCGCTGCCCGTTGACAGCAAAACTTTGCAGACAACACACTAAAAAGAGAAAACTATATCTGACTGATTTCAATCCAATAACATTTAGCCTTAAATGATTTAAAACGAAGGAGTCATCATTTTATTGTCCCAAGAGCACATTTTATAATAATTCTTTAACGTTTTTTTTCCAGTTTACCTTTTGTGAAGTGAAACTTATACGCCAAATGCAAGGAGGTAAAACAATATAAATCATTGGATTTTGGCGATTCTATTGCCAATCCGTCCAAATAATCGCTTGTGCAGTATCGGAAGCCTATTTCCAAGCCCACTGCCCAAAACCGGTTCAAATCGGTTCGTATCCCTAACCCGAATGGAATCGCCAATCCACCGGCTGTTTCTTTGACACTTCCCCCGTCAGGCAAAATTTCGGCTACTTGATTGTATGCAAATACAGGTTCGGAAAAAACGAAGCCGACTCCTACAAATAAATAGGGGCGTGTTTGCGAAGAAGCGCCGCTTAATCCTTTTTTACCGCCAATGCGCAAGAAATTCCATTCCCCTTGAGCCGAAACTTCGTATATAGAGGAAGAAAAAGAATATTTCCGAAGGTCGTTGTCTGTTCCCTCGTCTGTGCCGGCAGTACGTCCCGCAAAAAAATTGACCTTGGCGGAAAAAGATTCATTCACATCATACCGACCGCCAATATAAACAGCAGGACGGGTTTGCGACAACTGAAATCCGCTGCCTACGTCGCCAAAGACATTGGTGGCTACACCGCCAAGATGCAATTCATAGACCTGATTTCGTCTGTTTTGTGCTGAAACCGGCGAATTGCACAGGAAAAACATGCCGGCAACAAAAAATAATATGGCAATCCTATTCATTTTTTAATGATTTTTGAGCAGCAAAAATACGAAAAAAGAGAATCAAACAAGAAAAAAAAGAAAAAAATCGCTTACAAGGTTCTCGGGTCGGTCACTTTTCCGGTAAGGGCAGCGGCAGCGGCGAGTAACGGACCCGCCAGCAACGTCCGCGATCCGGGTCCTTGACGCCCTTCAAAATTGCGGTTGGATGTGGATACTGCATATTTTCCGGCGGGAATTTTGTCCTCGTTCATGGCAAGACATGCCGAACATCCGGGCTGGCGCAGTTCAAAACCGGCAGCCTCGAGCGTTTTATCCAATCCTTCGGCGCAAATTTGCCGTTCCACTGTGCCCGAACCGGGCACTAACCATGCGATAACATCGGGGTGCTTTCGTTTGCCCTTCACAAAATGGGTGAATGCGCGGAAATCCTCAATGCGCCCATTGGTACAACTGCCCAAAAACACGTACTGCACTGCGTGCCCGATGAGCGACTGTCCGGGCTGAAACCCCATGTATTGCAGCGCTTTGTCGTAAGTGATTTTGTCCGTGCCGGTTAGTCCCTCGCCTGTGGGGATGGTGTCCGTGATTTTCATGCCCATGCCGGGATTGGTGCCGTAGGTAATCATCGGCTCAATGTCGGCGGCGTCAAAGCGGCAGGTTTTGTCGAACACCGCGCCATCGTCGGTTTTCAACGTTTCCCAGTGGGCTACGGCTTTGTCCCATTCAGCGCCTTTGGGTGCGTATTCGCGCCCTTTGAAATAGGCAAAAGTGGTTTCGTCGGGAGCAATCAATCCACCGCGTGCGCCCATCTCAATGCTCATGTTGCACACGGTCATACGCCCTTCCATGTCCAAACTGCGAATAGTTGAGCCGGCATATTCGATGAAATAGCCCGTACAGCCACCGGCAGTGAGTTTGGATACAAGGTAGAGTATCAAATCCTTGGCGGATACGCATTTACCTAACGTTCCGTTGATTTCAATCAGCATTTTCTTGGGTTTGGGCTGCATGATGCACTGCGACGCCAGCGCCATCTCCACCTCGCTGGTGCCGATGCCGAAGGCTATGCTGCCGTATGCTCCATGCGTGGAAGTATGACTGTCGCCGCACACAATGGTTTGCCCGGGCAACGTGATGCCCAAGTCGGGACCCACCACGTGTACCACGCCCTGTTTGGGATTGCCCAAGCCGAAATACGTCACTTTGTGGTTGGCGGCATTGCGAGCCAGCGTTTCCACCTGCACGCGCGACTGCTCCTCTGCGATGGGCAGGTGCTGGTTGAGCGTAGGCACGTTGTGATCGCACACGGCAAAAGTCTGCTGCGGACGTGCAACGGTGATGCCGCGCCGGTCAAGCCCCGCAAATGCCTGCGGGCTGGTCACTTCATGCACCAAATGACGGTCAATGTACAACACTTCCGGACCGCCCTCAATGCGTTTCACCACGTGGCTGTCCCAAATTTTGTCAAATACTGTCTGCTTCATTTTTGCGTAATACATTGATTTTTAAATATTTTAATATGCAATTCTATCGTATGTTTGTATTGCAAAATTAGATGAAAATTTCGAAATTTCCAAAATTTCATCTACTTCTGTTGTAAACAACCGATTAAAAAAAGTGTGCAAAAAAATATCGCCCTATTTTGTGTGCTAAAAAACAAAATTTAGAAATAATTGGTTGAATGTATTTCCGCACTTGGAAATCTAAAAAATTTCATCTACTTTTGCATCGTCAAAACAATTATCAAAACAATGCGAATGAAAAGAATCATTTGGGGAGCGCTGTCTGTTTGCTGCTTTTTTGCGTTTACTGTCAACGCTCAGACTTATTTATATGTATCCCCTGAGGGGAATGATGCTGCCATCGGCAATTTCCAATCTCCTTACCGGACGATAGCCAAGGCTCAGGCTGAAGCGCGGAAAGCCACCGGCGAAGTGGTGATATTTCTTCGCGGTGGCGTTTATCGCCTTTCCTCTCCTTTGGTGTTTACGCCGGAGGATAGCAAACCTTTTGGAAAATCGTTGACCGTTCGTGCCTGTTCCGGTGAAAAGGTAATAATAAGCGGTGGCGTAACTTTGGATAAACTGCAGTGGCAACCATACAAAAAAGGGATTCTGAAAGCGAAACTGAGCGGATCGCCTGTGATGGATATGCTGTTGGTGAACGGCGAGATACGTCATCAGGCGCGTTATCCGAACTACGATGCCTCTGCCATCCGTTTCAGCGGCACCTCGGCTGACGCCACATCGCCGGAAAGGGTGAAAACGTGGAAAAATCCGGCAGGCGGATACCTTCATGCCATGCATCGCAGTGACTGGGGCGATTTCCATTACCGAATCACCGGTAAGGACAAGAAAGGCAAGCTCGAAATGGAAGGCGGATGGCAAAACAACCGCCAATCAGGTCTGCACGCAGACAACCGCATGGTGGAAAATATCTTTGAGGAACTGGACGCACCGGGCGAATGGTTTTACAATTCCGCCGAAGCAACGCTGTATTACTGCCCGCAGGAAGGAGAAGACGTAGCAAAAGCAGTATTTGAAAGTCCACAATTGAAGCATCTGATTGAAATACGCGGAAACGAAGCCAATCCTGTGCGAAACATCTCTGTTGAGGGGATGGACCTGACGCAAACCGTGCGAACCTTCATGGAAGAGTATGAGCCTTTGCTCCGCTCCGACTGGACTGTTTATCGCGGTGCGGCTGTGTTGATTGAAGGCGCAGAACATTGTGCTGTGAAAAACTGCCATCTCTACGATTTGGGCGGTAATGCCGTCTTTTTCAGTAAATATAACCGTTATTGCGAGGTTTCAGGTTCGCATTTCACGCGCATCGGAGCGAGTGCCGTTTGTTTTGTGGGCAACCCTGATGCCGTGCGTTCTCCCAGTTTTGAGTACAGGCAATTTGTGCCGGTGGAACAGTTGGATATGACGCCCGGTCCGAAAACCAATGATTATCCCGCCTACTGTCGCGTGTCCGACAATCTGATTCACCAAATCGGGCTATACGAAAAGCAAATTACAGGTGTGGAACTGTCGATGTGCCGCGCCATCACGATCAGCCACAACAGCATTTACGATACGCCACGTGCCGGAATCAATATCAGCGAAGGCACTTGGGGCGGTCACATCCTCGAATTTAACGACGTGTTCAACACCGTGAAAGAAACCGGCGACCATGGATCGTTCAACTCATGGGGCAGGGACCGTTTCTGGCATCCCGTCAGGCAACAGTTCGACTCGCTGCTGAACAATAGCGCCCTCAAAAAGTTGGTGCTTGCCGATGCCATAGAAACCGTGGAAATACGCAACAATCGCTTCCGCTGCGACCGCGGATGGGACATTGATTTGGACGATGGCTCTACCAACTATCACATTTACAACAATCTATGTCTCAACGGCGGATTGAAGTTGCGGGAAGGATTTTACAGGGTAGTGGAAAACAACATTCTTCTCAACAACACATTCTACCGCCATGCGTGGCTGAGGGAAAACGGTACTGTATTTACCCGAAACATCGTGATGCTTCCTTACGAACGTCCCGCCGGACACGATACCCGCGGAACCTTCATTGACTGCAATATTTTTACCGACAGCGTCACTTATCGCACTGCGCTGGAATATGGCACGGACGAACATTCGATTGTTTCCAAAGTGGAATTTATGAACCCTGCCACCGGCGATTTTCGAATATCCGACAAATCGACAGAGGTGTTTCGGATGGGATTTCAGAATTTCGACATGAACCAATTCGGCGTACAATCCGAACATCTGAAAGCGATTGCCGAAAAACCACAAATGTCTTTACTTGTATATCATTCTGTTATGAGCAGCGCTGATATTCTCACTTGGGACGGCATACAGTTAAAAAACCTTGAAACACTCGGCGAACGTTCCGTTACCGGAATGGACACGGAACGTGGCGTGTATGTGGTCGCCGTTGCCGCATACGATTCGCATCTGCGCGACTACCTGAAATCGAACGATGTCATCTTGGGTTTTGCCGGCAAACCGGTCAATCATTTGGACGATTTGTATCAAGCCATTGCCGGCGCCGATTTGAAAAAACCGCAAAATATGGTGATTTTCAGGGACCAAAAATCGCATACAACCACCATCCGCGCAGGCGTTATACGCTCAAATATCAGGAAGTAACCAAAATAACTATAACTAAAGCCTCGATTATATTATGAAACCTCTACGAGGTTTTGGAGGATGCTTGTATCCTATTTTCTATTGATATGTATCCCCTAACGGGGAATGTTCGCTTGTCCGTAGGACATTCATATCAATAGAAAGAAATCTCAATATCACCTCAATTCCCCCATTAGGGGATACACAAATTGAGTAAATTACTTTTTTACTGTTTTTTTTCGGATTTTTTCCCGAAAAGGGAGAAATGCACGTAATCTTTCGGGTGTTCGCGAAGGTCAATCAACAGTTTATCCAAGTCGGAGAGCGAACGTTGCAGGTAAAAGTATGCAGAATCGTTGCGCGCCAACTGTCCCAATGTGCCTTCTCCGTTGTTGATGCCTTCCAGCAGGGTTTGCAGGCTGGCAAGGCTCTTGTTGGCGTTGTCGATGGTTGTTTTTACGTCCGAGGCGGCCAATGTACTTGAAAAAGCACTGAGATTGTTGATCAATTTGCTGATTTCCTCATTGTTCTGTTTCAGATTGCCCGAAACGGACTCGAAATTGGTCAATATCGTGCTGATTTTGCGCCGTTCAGAGGCAACCAACTGTTCCACATTGGCAACAATCTTGTGGATATTGTCTTGCGTGTTGGCGTCAAAGATTTGCTGGAAGGTATGTAGCGCCAGATTGATAGAATCCAGCGTGTTCGTTGCTTTTTGCGCCACATCTTCAACATTTTTGCCCAAACGGTCCACCAAACCGGGGGCAATGGTTCCTTTCAGATAATATCCGTTTTCTGCTATCTGACTGTTGGTACTCAAAAGGAGTGCAATGGATTTATCACCCATCAAACCGCTGTTAATCTGAGCAATCGAATGGACTGGTAATTTGAGGCTTTTCTGCACGCCTATCGTTACCGTCAGGCTGTCCAATCTGTCCGAATCAAATTTTATATCGGTGACCAATCCTACCGAAAAACCATTCACACTGACCGGGTTAGATGGTTGCAAGCCTTCTACATTGGCGTATTTCACCATGTAATAATTGTAGGAGGATAATAAATTCTTCCCTTTCAAAAAATTAAATCCCACAATAAACAGGACAATGATGACTGTTACAATGACTCCTGTCTTGATTTCTTGTTTCAATTTCATCGAATCATTTATTATTTTATAATTTCACTTTTAAAAGTAGATCCGCCGGCAGGTAAAAGTTGTCCGTTTTGTCCACATAAACGACAACCGAGCCTAAGTCCACCGGTTTTTTATTCAGATACGCCACCGAATTGGAAGCACGCAGAACAAGCGTATTTTTGCCTTTTTTGACAGTCAGCACCGCCAAATCGCCCGTTGCATCAATGGAATAGGAATAACCTTTGAGCACATCGCTGTGTTTGGCAAAGATTTTCGACGTCAGGTCGGGCAGGGTAGAGGTGGTGAATCCCAATGCTTTACACAGGTATTGGTTGATTTCCACATTGGTATGAAAGCCCTTTGGCACATCGCCTTGCGGATGATAGGCTGCCAGAAAAACCTCTTCGGCAGTGTGCGAGCCGGATGTAAAACCAAAGCAGGTTTTGCTGTTCATTATATCCTTCAAATTGGATGCCAAGTCTTGTGCCTCGCTGGCTTGTGTGTAATCGTCGCCTTGCTTGTAATCCTTCGATTTCAAGATGAGTTGCAATTCTTTGTCCGCAAGTTCAATGTCCGTATATTGTTTGAAAACAGCAGCAATCTGTTCTGGCTTCACATCTTTGAGAATATTTGCCAGCCCTTTCGCCGATTTTTTGTATTTGGAAACAGAACCAAACAGTTCTTCCAGTGTGGAACTGGAGCCTCCGCAACCTTTGCGCCCTATGGTAAATCCGCTGTTGCCGTGGTCGGGCAGGATAACGACAGCCGTTTCGCCGTTTTGTTTGGCAAATTCGAGTGCAATGCCTACTGCCTTGTCAAAAGCGAGGAACTCTGTGATGCAACCCACAGCATCGTTGCCGTGTGCAGCATAATCCACCTCGCTGCCTTCCACCATCAGGAAAAAGCCGTTTGGATTTTTGGAAAGCACGTCAAGCGCCTTTTTTGTCATTTCACCTAACGACGGTATTTTGGCAGGATCACGGTCAATATCGAAGGGATGTCCCATATTTTCCCACAAAGCCCATACTTTCCCGCCTGAGTTGTAATTTCTGAAATTTTCTATATCGTTTTGAATCAAAGTGGTGCCTTTGGTGTTAAAAAAAGCACGAATTTCTTCCGTGATGGCTCCATTGCCACCTCCAAACATCACATCCACGTTGTGAGCCATTTGTGGAGCAATCCATTTGTATTTTCCGCGACTGTAACTGTGAGAGGCGCAGTCTGCCGGTGTAGCATGCGGAAATTCACAGGTAACCACTAATCCTGTCGCTTTATTTTGCAGTATTTTTGCTGCCTCCAACACTGTTGCCAACGGTTGATATGCCTTCGTGGCGTCAAGCGGAATGATTTCCTTTCCTGTAACCGGAGGATAAGTGGATACAAAACCTGCTTGAGACGGAACTCCTGTCATATAGCACGACGTAGTAGGCGCAGAATCGCCAATGGGCGCATTGGAGCAAAAAGTGGACACCGTTCCGCAAAGATACGGATCAATGTTCAGATGATTCACTTGCTGATTGTACATTTGATACCAGCGGGCGGCTGACACCACTCCAATGGATGTGCCGTCAGGAATCATCACAATGAGGTTTTTAACCGGTTTGACAGATGGATATGCCTGTCCCCATACTGTGAAGATACACAAAAATAACGAAACTGCAAAAAATAATTTTTTCATGGATGTTTTTATTTAAAATTTATTGTTTTTGGATTGAAAATGAGTACGGTAAGTCTTCCTGCCGGAAGATAACCGTTTTATCGGGTTGTGCAGCCATCTCAAACTCAAAAACTCCGCCTTTGAGAATGTCTGCATGATTGATGAACAGTGCCGGATAAACCACACCGTTCAATTTCCGGCTGTTTGCATACAAGTTGCTTGCGCTGTTGTTGGGCGCCTTGATGGTGAATGTTTTACCGTTTTCCAATTGGACGGTTGCAGAGCGAAAAAGCGGGCTGCCCACCACATATTGCCCCGAACCCGGACAAACCGGATAAAACCCGAGCGCGGCGCTGAAAACATACCATGCCGAAGTTTGTCCGTTGTCCTCGTCGCCGCAATAGCCGTCGGGACCTGACAGGTACAGTTTATTCATCACCTCCCGCAGGCGATACTGCGCTTTCCAAGGCTCGCCTGAATAATTGTAGAGGTATATCATGTGCTGAATCGGCTGGTTGCCGTGCGCATAATTGCCCATGTTCATGATTTGCATTTCCCTAATCTCGTGAATGACAAAACGATAATAACTTTCATCGTACATCGGTGGCACGTTGAACACAGAGTCAAGCATGGCATTGAAGTTCTTTGCGCCTCCCATCAGGTCAATCAGCCCCTGCACATCGTGAAACACCGACCATGTGTAGTGCCAGCTGCATCCTTCGGTGAAGGCGCCTCCCCATTGGAAGGGATTGAAAGGCGACTGGAAGCTGCCATCCTGATTGCGACCGCGCATCAGTTTGCTTTCCTTGTCGAAAACGTTGCGATAGTTTTGGCTGCGCTTGGCAAATATGTCAATTTCTTCGGCAGGACGGTTCAATGCTTTGCCCAATTCGTAAATACACCAGTCATCGTAGGCATATTCGAGTGTGCGGGCTGCGTTTTCATTGATGTTTACGTCAAAAGGAACGTAACCCAGCGTGTTGTAGTACTCATGACCGATTCTTCCGGTAGAACTGCTTTTCGGATGCACGTTATTGGCTCCATGCAGCACCGCTTCCCACAGTTTGTCGATGTCATAGCCGCGTATTCCTTTCAGATAGGCATCAGCCACCACAGAGGCGGAATTGTTGCCTACCATACAGTTGCGATGTCCGGGGCTTGCCCATTCCGGCAGAAATCCGCTTTCGAGATACGCATTGGCAAGTCCTTCCTGCATTTGTGCGCTCATGGAGGGATAAACCAAGTTCAGGAAAGGGAACAGACTGCGGAAAGTATCCCAAAATCCTGTGTCGGTGAACATATAGCCGGGCAGCACTTTCCCGTTGTACGGACTGTAATGCACCACCTGCCCATTGGCGTCTATTTCATGCAAACGGCGCGGAAAAAGCACCGAGCGATAGTAGCAGGAATAAAAAGTGCGCAACTGGTCAACCGTAGCGCCTTCCACCTGAATACGTCCTAAGATTTCGTCCCACACGCTCTTGGCTTTGTTTTGCACCTGTTGGAAACTGTCGTTGCCCAACTCTTTCAGGTTCAGTTCCGCCTGCTCGTGGCTGATGAACGATGAAGCCACGCGAGCATGAACTTGTTCGCCTCTGTGGGTAGCAAATCCAATCACCGCACCTGTATGGTCTGCCTGCAATTCCAGCCGGTCTGCTGTCAATTTTTCGCCGTTGGACGTTGCCTTGTAGAGAAAAGGCTTGTCGAAAACGACCACGAAGTAATTTTTGAAATTTTCGGGCACACCGCCGCTGTTTTTAGTGGTGTAGCCGATGATTTTATTCTCGGCAGGAATAATTTTAATGTACGAGCCCTTGTCGAAAGCATCCACAACAACGAACGCTTTGTCCGTTTCGGGAAAGGTGAAGCGGAACATGGCAGCCCGCTCGGTGGGTGTAATCTCTGCCACAACATCGTGGTCAGCCAGATAAACGTTGTAATAGTAGGGCTTGGCAACTTCCGCCTTGTGCGAAAACCAGCTTGCACGCTCATCCTGTCGGAATACAGCCTCGCCTGTCACCGGCATGATGGAAAACTGTCCGTAATCGTTGATCCACGGGCTTGGTTGATGGGTCTGTTTGAAGCCGCGAATTTTGTCGGCGTCGTAGGTATAACCCCATCCATCGCCCATTTTACCGGTCTGCGGCATCCAGAAGTTCATCCCCCACGGCAAAGCAATGGCAGGATACACGTTACCGTTGGACAAATTGTGCTTGGATTGTGTCCCTATCAATGGATTTACCCAATCGGCGGGCGAATCCGTTTCGTACTGCTGTCCATCTGCCGTCACCGTTGGTGTTTGAGACGGTGAACAAGCGAAAACACTAATAAATACTAACCAAATAGCGAAAAACTTTGAAATATACATCATTCAAATGAAACAATAATGAGGGTACAAATTTACAATATATTCCGTTAATTCAAATTATTTTTTTATATTTGCAATATCATTAAAAACTAAACCGTACTGAAAATGAATAAGTTAATTGTTACTTCGCTGATTTGCAGTCTTAGTCTTGCCAGTTTTGCACAAAATTCGTACAACATTGTTCCAAAACCTGTGAAATTAAAGGCGCAACAAGGGAAATTCGTGTTTAACAGTGATACTCGGATTGTAGTGCCCGAAGAAACAATCGACCTGCAAAATGCACTGTTTGCATTGCAGGAGAGGTTTTTGCTGACCAAAGTATGGCATTTGAAGATAGAAAAAGCCACAGAAAATATGAAACCGGCGGATAACACGATTTTTATCAAATTTAATCCGGCGATGACGAATCAAGAAGCCTACAAACTCCGAATTTTGAAAACCCGAATAGAAATTGAAGCAGGGGCTGCGCCGGGCGTGTTTTATGCGATGCAAACCCTTCGTCAATTGCTGCCGCCCGAAATTGAAAGGAATCAAACGCCGCCTGCAACGCTCGAACTGTCTGTTCCCTGCGCCGAAATCGAGGATACGCCTCGTTATGCCTACCGCGGTATCCTGCTGGATGTATGCCGTCACTTTTCTAACGTGCGGGATGTGAAACATTATATTAATATGTTGGCTTTCCACAAAATCAATACCTTTCACTGGCATCTGACAGACGACCAGGGATGGCGCATTGAGATAAAAAAATATCCCAAACTGGCTGAAATAAGCGCTTGGCGCGATCGTACCCTCATTGGCAGTTATACCGAAACCGGTCGCAAGTATGAGCAAAGACGTTATGGCGGCTATTACACGCAAGAGGAAATCAAAGAGGTGGTGGCTTATGCCAAAACCAAATTTATCACAGTCATTCCCGAAATTGAACTGCCCGGTCACGCTATGGCAGCATTGGCGGCTTATCCCGAATTTTCGTGTACAGGTGGTCC
This sequence comes from Bacteroidales bacterium, assembly GCA_031287245.1. Taxonomy (GTDB): domain Bacteria; phylum Bacteroidota; class Bacteroidia; order Bacteroidales; family UBA4181; genus JAIRLS01. The sequence goes on along the minus strand of JAITTD010000274.1, from coordinate 926 downwards.
TTTTGAGGTTTCCGGTCTGTGGGGCATATTCAACGACGTATATTGTCCAAAGGACATAACTTTTCAGTTTTGGGAAGATGTGCTGTCCGAAGTAATATCCTTATTTCCAAGTAAATATATTCATATCGGAGGCGACGAATGTCCGAAAGTACGCTGGGAACGTTGCCACCATTGCCAAACGAAGATGAAAGAATTGGGATTGAAGGACGAACACGCATTGCAGAGTTATGTCATTTCGCGCATCGAGAAATTTGTCAGTTCCAAAGGTCGCAGCATCATTGGATGGGACGAAATTTTGGAAGGCGGACTGGCAGATAACGCTACAGTGATGTCGTGGCGCGGTTTGGAAGGTGGTATCGCTGCCGCTCGCCAAGGACACGACGTGATTATGACGCCTACATCTTTCTGTTATCTTGACTATTACCAGTCGGAAGACAAAAAATCAGAGCCTTTGGCTATAGGCGGCTTCCTTCCGCTCGAAAAGGTGTATTCTTTTGACCCGACTCCCGCACAGCTCACCACTGAGGAAGCGAAACATATTTTGGGCGGTCAAGCCAACTTGTGGACGGAATACATTCCCACCCGCACCGGTGTGGAATATATGCTGTTTCCGCGAATGGCAGCATTGTCGGAAGCGGTGTGGACCAACAAGGAAGGGAAAAATTTCGATGATTTCAAAAACCGCCTTAAAAATGGTACGGTGAAACATTACGATGCCCTGGATGTAACTTACAGCAAGTCCAATTTGAAGTGATTATTTTTCTGCATAGATTTGGCTAATTTTCATTTAGTTATTAACCACAAGGCTTCACAAAGGATACTCAAAAAAAGATGTAACCGAAAAAAGTCCAAAAAAAATCAAAAAAATCACTTGGAATCAAAAAAATGCTTACCTTTGTACTTTGAAAATTTCAATACAATATTTG
>JAITTD010000188.1 GCA_031287245.1 Bacteroidales bacterium | reverse complement strand
TTGATCCACTGTCCTTTATGGATGATTTTCCCGCTGCTGTCATATAATGTACCTTGACCGTGAGGTATTCTATTGTTAAATTCGCCAAAATAGATTTGTCCATCCTGGTAGGTAAGTTCACCTTCGCCGCGCACCGCGATACCGTTTTTCCATTGTCCTTTGAATATCATTTTGCCGGATTCATTATAAAGCGTTCCAAAGCCATTGGGAAGGTTATTCTCAAAATAGCCTGCATATTTTTGACCGTTTTGGTAAAGTTCATATCCTTCACCCGTCTTTTTGCCATCTGTCCACATGCCGTGATAACCCCATTCATCATTAAATTCCAATACATAAGTCGGGTTTTGATGTGTTGCCTCATCCAGTTTTCCTATTTCTTTCAGCACTTTAAATTTATCAGGATGTGCTTGTATTGCAGGGTATAACGTAACATAAGCGTGACGAAACCAATCATCAAGTATGACATGTGTGGCTTGTCGTCGTTTCAAATAGGAAATGATGGTATCAGGTGTGGCATATAAAGGAAAACTTGCCGCCTTTTTGTAGCCGGAAAACATATAATATATTTCCGGTTTTCGGGTAATCATTCTGCTTGAATCGGGCAAACTTTCTTTGCAAAATTTGCAGGCTGCCAGATAGTTATTCATTTTCGGATCATTTATTTTGTCCCAAGTTTTCATTTTGGCGGTGAGCCGCAAACCTTCCTGCGCTTTGATGTAATCGGGGTATAACAGAAATATGCAAATGACCAATGCCATCACTTGTGGTACCAATACTTTGGGCTTTTGAGGTAGCAGCCGGCATACAATGCCCACAATATTCACAATTCCGTTGAATAACAGAAAAATAAAGAACGGGATAAGTGGAATCAAATAACGTGGACCTTGATATTGTTCGGGAAAGAGCATCAGTACCGCCATACTGATGGCTAAATATGCAAAAATGAGCCAAAATGATTTTCGCTTCAGGTAACACAAGCCGAGAACAAACACTATCACCATCAGAATGCCCTTTAGCCATTGGGCTTTTGTGACGGTTGCTTTTATATCGTATTGTGTGCCAAATAAAACCGCAGGTATCAATACGGTTATGTTCATCTTTATGTTGTATTTGACTCGTGTTTTCCAGTCATCCCAGTTGGTCATTTTTTGACCTTCGGTTTTGCTCATAAATACACCTTCATAGGAAGACCCAATCCTTCCTGCGTTTTTTTGGCGAATACCCCACAGTGTATGGGTTGCAAGCAATGAGACTACAACTAACACACAAATCACCATTCGTTGCCAAAGCCACGACCTGGATGTCTGTAAATCAGCCGTTTCTGTTTTATTTTTTTCTTTGCGATAGATCAAAAAACTTTGCACTGCCAAAAGACCAAACCAAAAAACAAGCGCTAATATCATCGAAATGCCCACTGAGCGGACAAAATAGATATATGCAACGTTGAGCAGCAAAAGAGTAAACATCGCAATGATTTTCCAGGCGCCTTTTTTTCGTATCCTTTTTTCATTCAGATAAATAGCTAAATGTAGCGCTGTTAGTGAAATAAAAATAAACAGCATTTCGCTCATCATGATCGTTGCAAATGATAGAATACTGTTTTGAATGCCTGTAAACAGCGCGGTACAAAATGCTACAAGCGTGTTGCCTGTTATTTTTTTCACCAGAAAGAACAATAAAAGCAACGAAAGCCACAAAAGTACGCCATTTGCTTCTTTGACAAAAATAATATCATCCGGCGATATGAACTGTAACGCGGCTATAAATACCGAATATCCGGGTGGAAAATGCGTTTGCGGTGTTGGTTCAAATGACATTGTATTGGTGTATCCTTCCCCGTTTGCAATCGCCTTTGCACCAGAAAAATAATGAATGTTATCGCCACCCAGATTCAATTTTTTATCAAATATCGCCGAATAACTGGAATAAAAAACCGCAGTGATAATTGCCAGTAAAAGGATGGTGGTGAGCCTGTGCGTCAATATGTTGTCTATGGTTTTGACAACATCTCGTTTGGACTTCATTTTTTTATTTTTGACTTTCATTGCGTTATGATTTTATTTTTGGTGAAAAAGGATGATTTAAAACAAGATAATCCATTCCCGTCTTCCGTGCACATAAAGCATCTTTATCAAAACGGTTGCCGATGAATACGATGTCCTCAACAGGAAGATTTAATACATTTACAATGTGCAAAAGCCCCTTGTTGTCCGGTTTTAAGCACTGAATGTCAACATCATTGGCGCAAAAAGTAAAATCCGCTGTAAACGGCGACAAAGCCTCCAACTTTTCTTTTAGCGGATAATCGGAATAGACGATGATCTTTGTTCCCCGTTGTTGCATCGTTTGGGCAAATTCGATTAATTTTTTATTGCGAAAAAAGCGGACATATTTTTGAGGTTTTTTCTGCATCCAATAAACAATATGTGAATCAGGCGTTTGCAAATTTCCCGACTCATAATTGTGGCGATAGTTTTGTATTCTAAATAATTCCGACAGTTTGTTTAAATGAAGGGAATAGTGGAAAAAAAGTTCAAAAATCATACAAATCCGAACCGGAAATGGATGATAAAGCGTACCGTCCATGTCTAACACGATGGCTTTATATTCAGTCATTTTTTTATGAAGAGATGCATTCATTCCATCATTTTTATTAATGTGGAATCTAAAAATAAATGCAATAGCGGGACAGGAACCAGCATTAAAACAGTCAATAAAATGATGAAAAATGCCACATAAATCATCAATCCTGTTTCTTTGAAGAGTTTTTCGGGTTTTTGCGCAGACGAATCCTGTTTATAGCAGATATTAAAATACAGGCAAAACAAGCCACAGAGAAACGGAATGGCGATGAGTAACTCTATGCGATATTTAATCATAAATATGCCACAAAAAAACACCGAAAGCATTGCATAAAAAAAAGCAGAAAACAGAAGTTTATTTTCGGTATAATATTTAAATGATTTTCGGTACAAAGCGGCTGTTTGTTTGTTGCCAATCATACGATATTCTGCAAAACGTTTTGTTGTCATCAAAAACGCGCCGCCCATCCAGTATCCAATAATGATACTGACAGGCGGCAGGTAGGAACTCGTTATCAAAAACCAACCGATTAAAAGCCTTAAAGCATTATTTACCGATTCGCTTAAAACATCCACAAACGGAATCTCTTTTGTCCGAATCGGTTTGACATTATAAACAATTCCCATCATCCACAATGAAAGAATGGATAAAAATACGGGTAAAGAAACCATCCATGCCAACAACAAACCGATGCCCGTAAAAAAAGCATATTCCATCCAAATGATTTCAGGTTTTAAACTTGAGGAGACTACAGGTCTATCCTTTTTGGTAGGGTGAAACTTATCAAATTCTCTATCCAGATATTCGTTTATCATATAATTTGCAGACGCGATTAAACACGTGGCAACAAATCCGGATAATAAAGAAATCCAGCTAACCGAAATATTCTCTTTGTTCACAAGAAAAAACGCAAAGATACAACCCGGTAAAATAAAAAGTTGCTTTATCCAATGGTCAAAGCGGGCTATTTTAAGATAACCTGTCAATGAATCGATTGCGAATTTTCTCATATTCAGTCCAAATTACACTCCTGCCTTACTGCGTTGAATCAGTTCCTCGTCGCTCCATTTGGTCGATGTGGTGTGCCCTGCCAATGGCAGGATGCGTTCGTGGATGGCGTCGATAATCCATTCCTTTTGCGGGAAAAACGCGCTTTCCAATTCGTAAGCAGGCGTAATCCAGTTGCGCGAGCCGACTACTGCCGGAGGTGCATCCAATTCGTCGAAGGCTAACTGGGTGATGTTTTGCGCGATGTCGTTCAGGAACGATCCGCGTACGTTGGCATCGCTGGTGAGCACTACGCGCCCTGTCTTGCGGACGGATTGCAATACCGGGTCGTAATTGAACGGCACAAGGCTGCGGGCGTCAATCACTTCCGCCTCCACGTTGTACTTGGCTTTCAGTTCGTCGGCTGCTTTGAGGGCGGTGTAGAGCGTGGATCCGACAGTCAGGATGGTCACGTCTTTGCCGGCTCGCTTGATGTCCGGCTCGCCGAACGGTATCTCGTAGTATCCTTCGGGCACGCCGCCTTCGTGGAACTGTTCGCCCACGTCGTAGATGCGCTGGCTCTCGAAGAAGAGTACCGGATCAGTGCCTTGCAGGGCGGAATTCATCAGCCCTTTGGCATCGTAAGGCGTGGCGGGGAAGCAAACTTTCAGCCCCGGCACGTGCGCCACCAGTGACGACCAGTCCTGCGAGTGCTGCGCTCCGTATTTCGAGCCGACAGACACGCGAATGACCACCGGCATCTTGATGACGTTGCCGCTCATCGCCTGCCATTTGGGCACTTGGTTGAACACCTCGTCGCCGCAACGTCCGAGAAAGTCGCAATACATGATTTCCACCAGAGCGCGACCGCCTGCCATAGCATATCCGATGGCTGTGCCTACAATGGCGCCTTCGGCAATGGGCGAGTTGAACAGGCGGTGGTAGGGTATCGCCTCTGTCAAACCGCGATATACGGCAAAAGCGCCGCCCCAGTCGCGGTTTTCTTCGCCATACGCCACCAGGGTCGGGTCTTTGTAGAAACGGTCGATGATGGCTTCAAACAAACCATCGCGCAGTTGGTACATCTTCATCTTCGACACCGGTTTGCCCTCTTTGTCCAGATAGAAACGCTCTTTACCTGCAATGGCTTTCACACGCGCATTTTCTGCCATCGGCGTCAGCACGTCGGGTTTGCGACCTTCTTCCATGCTTACCGTAGAGGTATTGGAGAATATCATTTTGCTGATATTTTCAGGTTCAGCCAGCAGGGGTGAGATGGAAAAATCGGTGGCTATTTTCAGCGACGCGGTGATCTGTTCCTTGATGGTTTCGCGGATGCCTTCCAACTGGCTGGCAGTGGCTATTTTGGCTTTTACCAATTCGTTGCCGAAAGCAACGATGCTGTCGTGTTCCCGCCAAGCGTCCACCTCTTCGTTGGTGCGGTATGACGAGGCATCTGACGGCGAGTGCCCGCTGTAACGATAGGTCAGCACGTCGAGCAGCACCGGACCGTTCTTTTGTTTCAGCACCTCGCGTTTGCGCTTGTAGGCATCAATCACTGCCAGCGGATTGTAGCCATCCACGCGTTCTGCGTGCATCATTTCGGGATTAACACCTGCTCCTATGCGGGCTGCAATGTCGTAGCCCATCGTTTCGCCGCATGTTTGCCCGCCCATGCCGTACTGGTTGTTCATAATATTGACGATGAGCGGCAGTCCGCCTCTGTGTGCGCCTTCCCAGAGTTGTTTGTACTGGTCCATGGCGGCAAACATAAGCCCTTCCCACACGGGACCGCAAGCCATCGAGGCATCACCGATGTTGCACACCACGATACCCGCTTTCTGATTGACTTTTTTGAAGAGCGCCGCGCCCACCGATATGTCTCCCGAGCCGCCCACGATGGCATTGTTGGGATAAATTCCGAAAGGCGTGAAAAAGGCGTGCATAGAGCCGCCCAACCCGCGATTGAAACCGGTAGAGCGTGCAAAAATCTCCGCCATAGCGCCGTAGAGCAGGAAATACTGAGCCAACTCTTTTGTGGTGCCTTTGAAATTCTTCTCCACCACACGCAGGATATTGCCTTGCTCGAAAGTACTCATAATGGTCGCCAACTCCTTGTCTTTCAGTTTGGCGATGGCAGACAAACCCTTGGCAAGGATTTCGGCGTGGCTGCGGTGCGAGCCGAAGATATAATCCTCCACGCCCAGCGTATAAGCCATTCCCACAGCAGCCGCCTCCTGACCGATGCCCAAATGGGCAGGTCCCGGATGGTTGTACTTTACGCCGTTGTACTCGCTCGCGATTTTGATGGCATTAATCATCTCCTCAAAATTGCGAATAACCGCCATATCATGGTAAATACGCAGTAAATCCGCATCCGAATAGTTGGCGCGTTCCTCCGATAACTTCTTCCTGTACTGATTAACAGGAATTTTCCCAAACTCAATAAATCCGGCTTTGCGGACATCTTTCGGGTTGATAAATTGACTTTTTGGCATTTTATTTT
>JAITTD010000112.1 GCA_031287245.1 Bacteroidales bacterium | reverse complement strand
ACTCTATTTATCGAAATAAAGTATTCATTCCACAAAATAATTTTCACGGGAAACGGGGAACGAGGGAACAGAGAGAGCAAACAAGGCATGCCCCTCCTCTTGTGTTCGGGATATTTGATAAGTCGCTCTGAAAGAGCAATATCATTAGCAAAGAGCAACGATTTGTGAGATTGTAAACCGCTCTGAAAGAGCAAAATCAATAGCACAGGGCAACGCCCGTTCAATCCGTTCTTCCGTTTCTCCGTTCAACCTTTTTTCGCGGTTTCAATCATTGCCAGAATGTTCTCTACCGGTGTTCCGGCTTGGGCGTTGTGGCATGAGCAGCAGATGTAGCCGCTGTTGCGTCCGAGCGTTTCGAGGCAGGCTTTTGTTTCGGCAATCACATCCTGCACGGTGCCGTTGGGGAGTACCGTTTGGTTGTCAATGCCGCCGTGAAATATCACTTTGTCGCCAAATTCCCGTTGCAGTCGGTCACATTCCATGCCGGGGCAGGCGTGTTGAATCGGGTTGAGCACATCAATGCCGCAGTCTATCAGCCCCGGTATGAGTGGATAGGAAGCGCCGTCGGTGTGGTAGAGCACCTTTTTGCCGTAACTGTGAATCAAATCGCACCAGCGTTTCAGGCGTGGGCGGAAATGACGTTCCCACACTTCCACCGGCACGAGCAGATTGTGCTGCATTCCCATGTCATCACTGATAAACACCAAGTCCAAGCGGTCGCCCAAGGCGTCGAAAATCCGTTTGAGCATAACGGTTTGCACGGCGTCAATATGATCGAGCGTGGCATCAAGGAAATCGGGGTTGGCTAAGGTGTCCATCAGGGCGTTTTGCAATCCGCGCATCTGGCAATATATCTCGAAATGCGAAATCCAGGGACCGATGGTGGCGAAGTTCCACGCGCGAGCGTTGTCAGCCATCAGTTTGGCGCCTTCGTAGTCAAAATTGTCGGGGTTGGGCCATGGATAATCGTCCAACTGGGCAATATCGCAGAAATCGCCAATTGGTGGGTTGATATACTCCTGATACGTAGCCAGTCCGGCTTTGACCATTCGCGTGGGCACGCCCCACAAGGTGATTTCTCCGCTGTCGTTGGGGTCGAAATAGCGTCCGCCGTATCCCGGAAATATCCATACGATTTTATCCAGTCCTAAGGCGTTATACACTGCTAACTCGTCCTGTTGCCCCGTGTATGTGCGCAAAGTGTCGAGCACTTCGGGTGTGCACCACAGATCCACCGGTGTGCGGTCGGCATGTTGGCGATTCAAGGTGGCTAAAATGCGTTCTTTGGGTGTCATTTGGGTATGTTTTAATCAAAAAATATTCCACTTAATGCGGCATTGGTTCCGCGTACCTGATCGATGCGAACCCGCACAGGGCGGTCGAACTCGAAGGTTACATATTTGCCTTCCCCGTAGTTGCGCACCATATACACCGGCAGCAACAGGTTTTTGCTGTCCAAATCGAAGATTTCAATTGCCGAACGGCGTTCCTGCCTGTCCCAATCAACAAAATAAAGCGACAGTTTGTAGGATTGTCCCTTCCGGCTGGGAATATCTATGGTCATGGTTTGGTCGCAGGCGTTGGGATCGCGGGTAATGAAGGCTCCGAGATTGCGGGTGGTCGCGCCATTCTGCACGGACAGCAAAGCCCTTGCATCTGTTGTGCCGGATGCCCAGTGAACATTGCCGTTTTTAGAAAACACCAGCGGCGCCATGAAATCGGGCAGCAGCATCCGGTTGTTGAGGCTGTCGAAATTGCACAGTAGATAGCCTTTGCTGCCGTAGCGACCTTTCCAGTTGCCTCGGGTGGAAAGATCCTCTTTTACGGATGCCTTTCCGGCATAAGTCAGGGGTTCAACGGGAATTTCCGGCAATTTGCCTGCGTATGTCACTTTTATCCGGTAATGACCTTCGCGCAGACCGGCATAATACAGATAGTTCGCATCCTCGCTCTTTTTGAACCTCTTTTGTTCTTTGAAAGAGATGGACTTAACAGTGCGCCCTGCCTTTGGAATGGCAAGGGTAGCCGTTGTTCCTGCAGGAATGTTCACTTCCACATTGCCCGTTGTGAGGTCGAACGAGGCGGCAACAGCCCCGTGCAGGGTAGGAACGCTTCCTTTCACCCAAGTGACAGCCTGCGACAAGTGAGGCTGGATGAGGAATGAAGCAAATCCGGGCTGCGTGGGTTTGATACCCAGCAACTCTTCGCTCAACCATTTGGTAACGCCTGCGCTCCAAGGGTGTGTCAGGCTGGTGTAGCCGCATTGGTTGTTGACGGGTGCGTCATTGGGTTGGGAAATGTCGTTCCACGATGGGCGAAACACCTCGAAGAAAGTGGTGGCGCCGTAGCGCAATTGCCCGCCCCAGCAGTCGTCAATGGTGGCGAGGGCTTCGTTATAGCGCTGCATCCGTGCCAGCGACTGTATGATGAAAAACTGGTTGAAAGGCGAATAGGATAGCCGCTGCAAACGGTCTGAAAAGGCGGTCTGCCAAATATTTTCCTGTTCCCTGTCGTTCATAAATTCGGCGTTGACGGCATCTGCCGCGGCATGAACGCCCAAGGACGCTGTCCACGCGGCATCCTTGCGCAGTTCGGCTATCTTTTCGTCGGCATATTGCTTGTATTTGACAGCCAGTTGCGGATAACCGGCTTGTTTCATCGCGGCGCCGAACTGATTCCACACGCGGATGGACAGCATTTTGTAGGCATTTTGATTTTCCGCGCAGTTGGGGTTCTCAAAACCCGCGCCCAACCGCTCGTCCCAGCCGTAAAAATTCAGCATTGGATGCTGTCCGTAGTGCCGGTATGCCACCTCTAATTTGTCGCAGGCATTGGTCAGCATTTCGTCCAATAATGCCTTGTCGCCCGTGTAATTGTAGTAATCTATCAAACTGAGCACCCAATAAAGCGAATAACTGGCAATGCCGTTGAACTGGGTGGAAGTGTAGCGCAGGTTGGCTTTCACAAAGTCGTAATTGCCAAAAGCCACCATTGATGCGGCTTGCGAGGGGTGCGCATCGCCTGTCCACGAATGGCGGTCGCTTCTTTCCATCAATATCGCTCCGAAAAAGTCTTTCAGCAGGTTCAGTTTCACATCATAAGCCCCTGTGTACCAGATTCGCGTCAGCATGGTGTCGCTGCACGCAAAACTTCCTTCATAATTGGCAGGCTTGATTTGACAGACCAGGCGGACTGCCGATATGTCAGCCGGTTTGTCAAGTTGGCGGATATGTATCCATGCAAAACGAACGCCTTCATACAAGCCCCTGTTCAGTTCCAGCCGCCAACTATTTCCATAGCGCACAGGGCGGGCGGTCTTTTTCGGATGCTCTGAACCGGCATTCAACACAGCAGGTTCGTTAAATTCGCTGATGCTCGCTTCGATTTCTCCCGACAGGTTCTCGGAATCAAACTCTAACCACGCCGCATTCACCTGTCCAAAGTCGAACATCAGATTGCAGGCGCCCGTAATATGGATGGACGAGGCTTTTACGGTCGCATGATTGGGCAAATCAGCCTGTACGCTGACAGGAGATAAGGTGTATATCTCCAAATCATCGGTGGCTTGCGGGTTTGCCCAGCGGTATGCCACCAGCGGATCGGGTGAATGTAGCGCTTTGACGCCCGAAAACGACCCGCTAACCGGCGGATACGGTTCCGGCAGGGGTTGCGAAAGCACTGTTCCAACCCAAAGCAGGGTTAAAAGAGGGAGGAATATACTCTTTTTCATAGCGATGAAGGTCTTGTTTAGACTGACAAAAATACACAAATAATTACGAATTACGAATTAAAAATTACGTTTTACAGGGTCAACGCATTTAAATTTGTAAGAGTCGAATGAGAAACTCTTTGTTTCAAGCGGCTTTGAGCCGTTTAGTCCGTAGACTTTCTTTACCAGCATCCTTTTTGAGAAGGTTGAGGGCGATTTTTCTGATTACAGCAAAATTTCAGCAGCATGTTTGTAGCGTTTGCGCTGTTCGTCTTCCCAATCCCGCCTAGGCGGAAGTGCCGGCAATGGAAATCAACCGGATTCCGGCATGGAAAAAAGGCGCTTACAGCGTGTTCTCGAACGACATGCTGCTTGCCGAAATTGACGCGCACGTCAGCAATTCCGTCATCATCTTTGAGGATGTTTAAAACCAAGGAAGCCATGAATCCGCACCTGCGCGGCAAATTTCCGTTCCCCGAAATACCGGAAACCTTCGACCGCGTGGCAAAGAACGAAAGCCGCTGGTATTACGAAACAATAGCCCTCGACTGATTCAATTACGAATGACGATGATTCATACCAAAAAATCGTTCCACGAATACATCGGAATATCGGCAAGCACCCTGCGGCTGCTGATGAACAAAAAACATTTTGATGAATTGAAGGCGCTGGGCTACGAGAAAACAAGCCGCATACTGCAAACGCAGGTTCAACAGTGGCTATGTGAATATTTTGGCGTGAAATAATTAACTGTAAACCAATATGTTTACAAAATTTTTCATATTTGTATTTTTTGTATGCAAAAAGGCACTATATTTGCAG
>JAITTD010000050.1 GCA_031287245.1 Bacteroidales bacterium | reverse complement strand
GTTGTAACCTTCCATATTATTAATGTATTTAAATTATGAATTAGATGTTTTAAAGATGACGGCAAAATTAAACATTTTTTTTTATGATCACAAACATTTTTTTTGCAACTATTTTTTTTTTGAGGTGTCCCTGCGTAATCTAAAGTGCTGTCCTCGCAGGACTGCCAATGAATGTTTTAGCATAAACTCTGTGCGGACGAAGGGACTCGAACCCTTACGCCTTTCGGCACCAGATCCTAAGTCTGGCACGGCTACCAATTACGCCACGTCCGCGGTTTTATTATCAGAGCGCCCATTTCAGATATAGGGAGCCCCAGGTGAACCCGCCTCCAAATGCTGCCAATATCAGTTTATCGCCCTTTTTCAACTTGTCTTTCCATTCGTAAAGGCACAAGGGAATAGTGGCTGAGGTGGTGTTACCGTATTTTTCGATATTTATCATCACCTTTTCGGGAGGCAAACCCATCCGGCGACCGACAGCGTCAATGATGCGCAGGTTTGCCTGATGTGGCACCAAATACGCCAGGTCATCGGGGGTGATACTGTGCCGTTCCATCATTTCCACCGCCACGTCTGCCATGTTCGAAACGGCATATTTAAAGACAGTTTTCCCATCCTGCTGGACGTAATGCAACCGGTTATTCACCGTTTCATACGAGGCAGGCAACTTTGAACCTCCTGCTTTCAGGTTGAGATAGGGAGCGCCTGCACCGTCAGCGTGCAGATTGTGATCCATCACTCCGACGTCTTCTGTGGTCGGCTCTATGAGCAGGGCTGTGGCGGCATCACCAAACAGCGGGCAAGTGTTGCGGTCTGTATAGTCAACGATGGACGACATTTTGTCGCCTGCCAGCAACAGCACTTTTTTATACTGTCCCGATTCTACGAACTTATTGACGGTTTCCAGCGCAAAAATGAAACTCGAACACGCCGCCAATAGATCAAATCCCCAGGCATTGCGTATGCCTGCCTTATCGCACACGATGCAGGCTGTTGAAGGGAGCCACATATCCGGTGTGTTGGTTGCCGCGATGACGAAATCTATTTCGTCGGGCGAAGTATGGGTGCTTTCGAGCAGTTTTTTAGCCGCTGCTGCCATCATGTCCGATGTGGCTAAATCGCCTTTGAGTATGCGCCGCTCTTTGATACCGATGCGTTGCATAATCCATTCGTCGTTGGTGTCAACCATTGTGCTCAATTCCCGGTTGGTCAATCGGTATTCGGGAAGAAAAACTTCTATTCCGGTAATGGCTGCTCTAATTTTGCTCATCAGGTTTGATATACTTTCGTATTTTACTTGGCAAATCGGCTTCTACCACATCTTGCGATAAAAGTATCATGTTTTTGATTGCCTCGCTGTTGGAGGCTCCGTGTCCGATAATGACGTTGGAATTGATGCCTAAAACAGGGGTACCGCCGTAATTGTCGGGATTGAACAATTCAAAGAAATTGTCTGCAATACCGCGTTTTTTGGCTACGTGACTGAATCCTTCTACTACTTTCAACAGCACATTTCCCACAAAGCCATCGCATACAATCACATCGGCTTTCTCAAAAAATATCTCGTTTCCTTCAACATTGCCTATGAAATTGTAATTTTTTGATTCGCACATCAGGCTGTGTGCTGCTTTGGTGGTCAAGTTGCCTTTTTCCGATTCTGCGCCAATGTTCAGCAAAGCGACTTTTGGATTGGGTATATTATACACAAATTCTGCATACAACGAGCCTAAAAGTCCGTATTGTGCCAATACGTCGGGTTTACAGTCGGGGTTAAGCCCGACATCCAGCAGTACATTGGATTTACCGTCTGCGCGAGGGGTAGCAATGGCGATGGCAGGACGCAAAATGCCTTCGATGGATTTCACTGTCACCATGGCTCCTACCATCATGGCTCCTGTGCTTCCGGCGCTTGCAAAGACATCTATTTTCTCCTTGCTGAGCAATTCGTATCCGATGTAAATGCTCGATTGCGTTTTTTTTGCAAAAGCCGTTGAAGGATGGTCGCCCATAGCAATGGTGTCGGGTGCATGAACGATCTCAAACAGCGAGGGGTCAAACTTCTCGCGGGCGCAGATTGACCTGATGGCGGCTTCATCACCAATTAAAACCAACTTGACGTGCGGATGCAAATGTTCATAAGCCAAAATAGCCCCTGAAACTGTAACTTCCGGAGCAAAATCGCCACCCATCACATCTAAACCTATTTTCATTTGTCTTGTTTACAAGAAATTCGGATTGCCGTTTTTTAAAAACTTGGTTGCAATCAACTGGTTATGCTACTGCAACATCCTTTTCGATGGCTAACTTACCTCTGTAGTAGCCACATGAAGGACATACCCTATGGTATAATACTGTACTTGAACAATTTGGACATTTCACAACAGTGGGAACCAGCGCCTTGTCATGTGTTCTCCTTTTATCTCTTCTTTGTTTTGAATGTCTTCGTTTTGGATTTGGCATTTTCTAAAATTTTAATTTTTAACAATATACTTTAATTACTACTTCAGGACTCAATGGCTGGTTCAGGCTTTCACTAAATACTGTTCCAATCGCGCCATCATTTCTTTGTTACATTTGCCCTCCCCGTGAACTTTTTTGATGGGAAGCGCCAAATGTACGTATTCATATATATAATGTTGCATATCAAGTTCCATATCATTGTGGGACAGGATAATCACATCATTTTCATCGTCGTCTTCTTCGCCGGGTGTTTCACCAAATTTGACATACATGGCGACTTCCGTATCAATATCTACCAACAGGGGATCCAAACACCTGTCGCACTGCACTTCCGCCTGACCGGCAATTTGAAGTTCGACTTCCAAAAACTGTGTATGTTTCACCAAAGTGGCTTGCACGTTGATGTTAGCATCATCAATTTCGGACATTTCGTACGAAGCGAAAAAATCTTTCCCTACACTCCATTCAAACGAGTGAGACCCAAGGGGCAAGCCCTTAAATGGTATGATATACTCTTCCACTTCGTACAAAATTCAGGCTGCAAAAGTACAAAATAAATCTAAAACTGATGCAATGTATTTAAAAAAAAATAAAATATCTTTGTATTTTTGTGCCTTTCACTCTTTATGCAAGATTCAATTCATGAACAACCGACAGCCGCGCGGCGTGCCGGATTAGCCGTAAAATCCGCTGTGCGTCCTGCACTGAAAACAGCATGGTGGATGGCTCGATTGACGGTCACTGTATCGCTGGCTGTGACGGTGTTGCAGTATCTGGGCGTTATCACTTGGTTTGCCGGATGGCTGAACCCGCTGTTCCATCTGGTCGGTTTGCCCGGCGAAGCTGCATTGGTGTATCTGACGTCGTATTTTGTCAATATTTATTCGGCAATAGCAGTGATAGCCACGTTCGACCTCAGCCTGCGGTCTATCACCATTTTGGCGGTAATGTGCCTTTGCACCCACAATATGCTGATTGAAACTGCTGTGCAGAAAAAAACCGGATCCTCGGCGGTGCGAATGGTGCTCTTGCGCACTGTCGCTGCGTTGGTATCGGCATTGCTGCTCAATTGGGTGCTTCCCGCCGAAGCGGTGAGAGACGCCGCCATAGTGGACGATTCCGGTGTGCCCATGAAGGATATAGCGCTCAGTTGGCTTACGGCAACGGGCAAATTAGTGGTTAAAATGACGCTGATTATTCTCACGCTGAACATCATGCAAAAAGTATTGGCTGAATTTGGTATTATCCGATGGCTGTCAAAATTATTCCGTCCGGTGCTAAAAGTGTTCGGATTGCCGGCAAAAACCTCGTTCCTGTGGATTGTAGCCAACACCTTGGGACTGGCTTACGGCGCGGCTGTGATGATTGAAGAAACCGAACAGGGTAAAATAAGCCAAAAGGACGCAGATTTGCTCAATCATCATATCGCCATATCACATAGCAACTTGGAGGACGTATCGTTGCTGTTCTCCGTAGGCGCCAGCGTGTGGTGCATGCTGATTGTCAGATGGATATTGGCTGCGGCGGCGGTATGGCTACGGCAGGCGGAATTGCGGTTGGTGCGGAAAGTGGCGGATAATTAATTACTGTATTTTTCCTGTGACTGGCGCTAATATCGGCGATGATGCGATTTGTTTTCCATTTGCCCAAACGGTCAGACCTTTTCCTTTTCCGTATTTTTTCCCGTTCCTGTCATAGATGACTGTGATTTTTTTCCCGTGATACGGCAGATTTTCCAGACAAAAATAATTCCAAATCCCGTCGGGAAGCAGCGGATGAACGGTCAGTGTGTTGTCTTCCGCCGGTCGTATTCCCACTAATCCACTTATTATCAGGTCGCAGAACGAGGAATGGTTGTAGTCTTTTCCGCGCTCTATGCCGCCTTTCCCCTGCGACCAAGTTCCGTTTTCCCATGTTTTTAAGCGGGTACGCGAAATCCAGTCGCCCGTGAACGGATTGAGATTTTCGTCTATCCATGGGACTATCGTGCCGTCATCTTTGGTGAAAGAATGGGAATGTGCAAAAATACCGAGCAAATCGAAGTAATCACCAGTGGAAATCACGTTTTGCTGTTGGGTTTGCAGCAGGTTTGCCAGTCCGGTCAGCGTGATGGATGTTGCCATGGGCCACGAAGGTCCGTTCCATTGACATTCATGCCCTTCGTAGGAAATGACAAATCCCGGGTGGGACTGTTCAGCGGTGGTGGGTCCGTAAGGCGCGTAAAAGCAATTCGAGTCCATCAGGAATTTCCATGCGCCTGCGTATTTTTCATCCGCCAAATCGAACATCCAAGGCGTGTAGCCGTGCAATTCACGTGCACCGCACAATGTCGGATTGTCCGTATCTCTGTTCATCACCTTGAAAAACTGCGCCTCGTTGTCCCAAAGGGTTTGCAGCATCGTTGTTTTCACTGCTTCGGCTTTCTTTTCAAAGCGTTGTTGCTGCTCGGAATTTCCACATCGTGCCGCTATTTTGGCTATTGCCAGCGCGTCTGCGATCATGTATGAGTTGATGGTGGCGCGATAGCCATGTCCGCAAATGGACACTTCCCCGCCATCACGGTCGTCTATCTGCCAAAACAGCCCTTTTTTCGCGTCAAAATGGTCGCCTTCCCATGCTTCGTAATTCAAAATCAACTCTGGCAGCAAATCTTTGATGATGGAATCGTTGCCTGTGGCGAGAAACTGGTTATACAGGGCATGAGCCACCGGAAAACTGTACGCTCTGACGCTTCCGCCGCCTCGCAGCCAATAGCAGGCGTAACTGTTCAGGTATTTCGCATCGTTTAACCACCGTCCTTCATTGAAATGCAGCATGGCAGTACAACTAATGCCGTTGTATTTGCCAGCCCAGCCTACATCCGGCATAAATTCCGTAATGATATAGCCGTCCGGCGTTGGTTTGATGTGCTTGCGAAATGTCCACCAGCGGAAATAATAAATTTTTTCCAAGGTTTTATCGGGACATTCGAAACGCGGAATGTTAGCGGTAAGAAAATCACAGGCTTTCGCATTAGTAAACAGTTCAACATGGGTAAACATTTCATCGTCCACACGGTTGAATTGCTCAATGTAATCCTTTATCACTGAAACCGGAATGATTTCTTTGGGTGTGCAGGCGCATAGCAGAAAATATACGCTGACAATGAGTGTGGCACGTGTGGACATTAAAAAGCAATGTGATTTCATGAAATTTGATGCTGCTGTGTAACTTTGCTTGCTATTTTTCCGGCGCCAACAATGGAAATGAAACGGTTTTCCCAAACTGGTAAATCTCTTTTTGCTTGCTCACCAAAGTGGTTTTGTCCACGCCTGCGGATACTTCTACAATTTGTGGGATGCGGTAATAGACAACATTGTTGGTTTGCGACGGATTGACGTTTGAAGCCACGTCGGCATCGCCCGTTTTGTACCATACAGCCTTTGCTCCTGCGGCGTTTTGGGGCACGATGCCTGATTTTTCCGAGAAATAAAACAGAGGTGTGGTGGCGCCTGCATCTTCCGGCAACGCCGAATAGGTATAAATATGACGGCTTTCGACTTTGGCTCCGCTGAAAACCGACAGCAATTGCTGTTCTTGCGAATCGAGCGTTTCAAGTAACAATTTTAATCCGCTTCCGTCCATCTTGTAGTCATTATTGCCTGCCAGAAAATCTGCGCGTCCTTCTCTGAGTTTAAAGATTTGGCTGGCTACTTCGCGAGCCTGATCTTCTGCTGTCTTTGCCAGCACTTTGCGTTGAAGCACCGGAATACGCACAAAAGCGGTGTCTGTCAGTATTGTTTTGTAGAAGGTATCCACTTTTTCTGTTACAGTGCTATTGACCACCGAATTGAGAAAACGAATATCCTCGCTGCTACTGCCGGAAAACCGGCTGTTGACAAGGACATTGTCCGCCGAAACATCCAAAATAAGTCCTGATTTGGTAAACCGGAGTAGATGGTTGATATTCTGCGGATAATCAATGAATGAGAGGGTATATAATTGCTCGTTATCTACTTCCTGCTTTTCATAAATGCGGATACCACTAATTTTCCAACTTTCGGAATCTTTCAGGGGAACATCCTGCAAACCAAGCATACGGGTAGCATATTCGGCATAAGGTCCTTTTTTGACAATGGTGTGTACGGTTTCTATCTCAAAGTACAACCTTGTTTGCGGCAATCCATAAACCAGCGCATTGTGCCCCGTTGAGCCCGAATAAGGGGAAATGGTGGTCTTGTTGGTGGCAGTACAAGCCGTGAAAAGGCATGCTACGGCAACGATGTATAATATGTTTTTCATGTTCATTCTTTTAAAATGCAAAAGTAATAAAATTTATTGAAACAGGTGAAAAACTTTTTATGCTTTTTCGCAACGCGCTCACATCATGTTTTATGGATGAATCGAGATTTGAAAATTTTTGCGTCACCAGTCAGGTGAAAAGGGCGCCGAGGGGTCGGTGCGGGTTTCACCTGACTGGTGAAAGTGTCGCTGAGGGGTCGGTGCGCCTTTCACCTGACAGGTGAAAGCATCGCCGAGGGGTCGGTGCGGGTTTCACCTGACAGGTGAAAGTGCCGCCGAGGCCTCGCTGCGACTTTCACCTGACAGGTGACGGCTGTTTTCGCCGCATTCCGGATGTTTTACACAAGTCCTGAAAAGAATGTCATCATTCGTCATTCGGGCTAAATCTTTTTTTGAGGTGCTATGACGAACTCAAAACTTTAAACATTAAACTCAAAACCCGAAACTTTAAACTCCAGCCCGAAGGGCTTATTTCTATTGATATGAATGTCCTACGGACAAGCGAATATTCCCCGTTAGGGGATACATATCAATAGAAAATAGGA
>JAITTD010000048.1 GCA_031287245.1 Bacteroidales bacterium | reverse complement strand
TCCTCACCGGACGCGAACGCGAGTTGCTGAAACTGATTGTCGATGGATGCTCCAATACCGAGATAGCCGACCGGATGTGCCTTGCGGAACAAACCGTAAAAGGCTACCGTAAAAACCTGGTATTCAAACTTCAGGTGCATAACACCGCACAGCTGGTGCGGATAGCGATGGAGCAGAAGCTGGTGTGACTGTTTTTACGGCTTTCCTTTCTGTAGGTTAAGCTGTAATAATAAGGGTTGTGTCGGTGAACATTCTATTTGTCTGAATTATGATTTTAAGATGATTATTTTGATTGGCTCGATTTTGCAAGATTCAGTTTGAATAAGTCCAGCGTATAGTTTGTGCTTCGCCCTGCAAGGTTTTGTTCCAAAATGCCGAGTTCTACAAGTTCCGTCAGGTCGCGGGTGGCGGTGGCTTTGGTCGTCCCTGCGATTGAAATGTACTTTTTTGCTGTCATTCCGCCCTCAAAACCGCCTTTTCCCGCGTCAAGCATTTTGTTGATTGCCTTTGTTTGCCGCTCGTTCAATGCCGGTTTGTATTTGTCGAAAAACTGTGTTTTGCGTATCGAAAAATCCAGAATATCCAGTGCGTTTTGTTGTGCGTCAATGAGTAATTGCGAAAAATAAAGCAGCCAGCTGTCGATTTCGAGCGTGTGCTGCGCTTTTTTCATTTCATCGTAATACCTGTTTTTGTTCTTTTCGATTGACTGCGAAATGGACATGATTATTTGTCTCCCAAGCGATTCCGACAGGCATTTTTCTATCAATGCCCTGCCGATTCTGCCGTTTCCATCTTCAAAAGGGTGTATGCTTTCAAAATAAAGATGTGTAATGGAGGCTTTTGCAATGATTTTCAGAATGTTGCCGTTTGTTTTGAAAGCATTGTACCACTTGACAAAATTTTTCATTTCTTGCGGAACCCGGCTTGACGGCGGGGCTTCAAAATGCACTTTTTCTTTGCCTATTGCCCCGGAAACAATTTGCATCGGCTCTTCCCCCGAACGATAAACGCCCGCATCTATGTATTTTGCATTGGAAAATAACATTCCGTGCCATTGCTTTATTAACTTTTCGGAAAGTTTTGTTTGAAAATTATTGCGAACTTCCAACATCAGCAACGCGACATTTTCTGCCCGGCGGTCTTTGATATTTTTTATGGTCGTTGTCAAACCGAGTTTTTTGAGAAAAGACGAGCGTACATCCTCTCTTGACAGCATTTCGCCCTCAATTTCAGAGGTTTTTATTGCTTCCGAAATCATTATGTCAAGGATTTCGTTTTGCTGTTTTGCAGAATTAAATGTCTTGAAAATACCAAAAACTTCGCCCGAAAGTTCTGCTAATCTCAACGCATTATTGCTTATAATTTCTTCGTTATAAACAAATTCCGCCCATTTTTCAGATTGCCAGTTGTACATGATGAGCCGTTTAATTATTTTTATCGATGCAAAGATATGATTTTTTTGAGCCAAATGCAACTTTTTACCGGCTCAAAGCAAGTTTTCCATTTTCAGCCACTGTGCGAAGCCGTAACGTTGTTTTCCCTGTAAATCGTCAATCCTATTTTTCCGCTGTCATTAACTCAACCCCTGTTTATCCGGTTTTTTCTTCTTGCGGACAGATATCTTTGGGACGCTATTTTTTTGTTGCGGAGAGCTATCGGAAATACGGTGCGGATCCGCACCGGTATTTTGCCCAGTCCCGTAGCGTTCATTCAACGCGTTTGCGGAATACTCCTTGCCCAGTCCGGAGCCGTTCAGTACACACCTGTTTTCGTGGTCGATAAATGTTACCCCCGTGATGCGCCCCGTATCATTGCGGCGGATAAAGAGGTCGATATGGTAAGCCCGGAGCCGTTCGCGTAGTACGTTCTCGGTGGGTGCATCCAAAAAGGCTTCGCTGGCACGATGGCGGGTATGCTCCCGGATATTCTCTTTTGTGATTTTCTCGCCGGACTGTTCCATGTGCCGCTCCAACGCATCAAAACCTGCGGATTTCCCGAACAGGGAAGATTTCAACGGGGTAACTTCCGCTTTCCCGCCACCGGCGTTCAATGCCGTGTATAACAATCCCCGGTAGGCGTGTCCGTTCCTTTCACCCCGTACTTCTTCTATACCTATATTGTATAAGGAAAGTATGGCCCGGAACTCGCCCAACGTCTGGAAGCGGTACATGGATAGCGCAGGTTTGATAACGGCCGCAATCTGCTGGTAACAATACCAATAGATGTTGATTACTACAAATAAAATACTGAGGGCACGCATAAAATCCATGACTTTTGCCAATCCCCGAAGATTATCTTCTTGTTACATTTCTATAAAAATTAAATGTTTGAGAAGCGAAAGCAGGATACAATAAAGCATAATTCTTTGATATTTAGATGCGTAGCAGTGTTAGGCGTTAATGTGGCGACTTGTGGCATTATTATATTGACAAAGAAACTGCGTAGCAATAGGTGATATGACGAAAAAAAAGTTTATATTTGCGACGAAATAAGTGATTGAATATGACTCTAAGTCTTGAAAAACAAATAATTAACAGGATAAAAAAAGCCAAGAGGGGTCAGGTGTTTTTTGTAGATGATTTTCTTGCGTATGGAACCAGTAAGGCATGTGCTAAGGCTTTGGAGAGATTGGTTCAAAGTGAGCAACTTGTCCGTATTGGGCGAGGTATGTATTCGTTGCCTAAAAAGAGTAAATTGCTAAGCACATATATTATGCCTACAGTTGAAGAGATCGCTAAGGATATCGCACGTAGAGACAAAGCACGTATTATTCCTGCCGGTTTATACGCAATGAATATGCTTGGATTGTCTACTCAAGTTCCATTGAAAGCAATATATCTGACAGATGGAACTCCTCGTAAACTGGAAATCGGAGGACGAGTTTTAGTTTTCAAAAAAACAGCCCCGAAAAACCTCAGCGCTTGGGGCGAAATTAGTGGACTTGTAATTCAAGCATTAAAGGCTATCGGAAAAGAAAATTTAACCGACGACATTGAAAAGAAGGTCATTGAATTATTGAAGAAAGAAAAGCCTGAAAATATTGCAAATGATATAAAACTTGCTCCTGAATGGATCAGAATAATAATGAGAAAAGTGAAATGAATTGGTATAAGTTATCAGATAACGAAAAACAAGAGGTTTTATCTGCGGTAGCCGCAAAAGTTGGATTACCTACACTTGTCGTGGAAAAAGACTGGTGGGTTGTCCAAACATTGCGGTTAATCACTCAAATGGATATCGCTGATCAGATCGTTTTTAAAGGAGGTACATCCCTAAGTAAGGCCTGGGGATTGATAGATAGGTTTTCAGAAGATATTGATATTGCAATTAATCGTGAATTTTTTGGTTACAGTGGCAACATTTCTCGCACCCAAGTTGGCAAACTAAAAGATGCATCAAACAAATATCTTAGTAATGTTTTCCTAAATGACCTACGAAAGATGTTTGCAGATGAAGGTTTTGAAGTTAAGTTAGACGTTGTGGACATAAAAGATCCCGACGATGATCCTGTCAAGATTGAAGTTGTATTTCCAATAGTAGCACAATACTCGTCATATGTTCAACCAAGAGTATTACTCGAAATTGGTAGTAGATCCCTGATGGAACCTTCCACTGCATGTAAGTTTCGATCAATGATTGGTGATTCGTTTTCTGATAGAACTTTTGCCGATGAAAATATTGCAAATGATATAAAACTTGCT
>JAITTD010000001.1 GCA_031287245.1 Bacteroidales bacterium | reverse complement strand
AGCGTCTTTCCGCTTCCGGTCGCCATGTGAAACAAGGTTTGAACCGGCCGCTTGCGTATACTTGGTGTTTCAAAATAAGTGATGAAGTTTTGAAACGCTTCGTATTGATACGGACGCAGTTCAAATTCGGGGTTCAAGTTTTCACCGATGAAAGTTGGAAAAGGTTTGTATGCGCCGAAATCCTTTGCGCTTGCAATTTTATCAAATAAAAAAGCCATTGCCACCTACTTTTTTGTGTAACTATCTTGTTCAAAAAACGCATACAAATCTTGTACAGTAGTAATTTTTGCGAGCACTTTTTCATCCTGTGCAACGATTACATACGGCACATAGCCCACATTCCATTTATCGGCTACCGCCTTCGCTTCATCAGTTGCCGTGTCGTATTCTTCAACTGCCGCACCGGTTTTTTTTTGAAAATTTCTCACAGCACTCGGTAAAGCACCTTGCTGCGTGGTGCTAAGAAAAAAACTGAGTATTCGGATATATGAAATATCCGTTTGAAAATCCGAAAGCGTTTTTGGCTTGCGAAATCTCCGCCCTACTTTTGGTAGCTGTGAAATCTGATACGCACGTATTGCTTCTTGTGTTGTCATTATTTATCTCCCTTAAGGCGCGGCTCGACTGCTAGTTTACTTCCGGCATAAAAACTCTTGGTGAATAGTTTATCTGCATCGCTTATTGCAAAGTCTTCGTCATTCATATCGCACAAATTGACGTAGAGCATATTCAAATCAAGCAATTTAAGAATGTAATCGCGTTTTTCTTCCATTGTCCATGTTTTAAAATCGTTCAAACTGTCACGAAGCGTTTGCGTAAAAACATTCGCGGTGATGAAATCGCTTTCAATCACGAGACGCACTAATTGCGCAAGTTCTGCACCTGTTTTTGCGGATTGTGCCGCGTCAATATATTTTTGATTACAAGGCGCAAGCTCGCAGTATACAAACGAACCGCCGCCTTTCCAGCCAACGGCATTTGAGATACCAGCGTTATCACCTTGAATAACTTTTTTCAAACGTTCAACAGTAATCGTATTTATGTAACCCATCTGCTCAATGAGAATATATCGACGCTGTAATTTATGGGCAACTGCCGCAGTGGTACCGGAACCGCCAAAAAAGTCTACTATAATATCATTAGGCTTTGTACAACATTCAATAATCGCCTGTAATAGCAGTTCGTTTTTTGGGTACGCAAATTTTTTTTCGCCAAAAAGATCTATTATATCTTCTGTTCCCTTGCTGTTTGTCGTTTTTGTAAGCAAAGTGTCCATCATTTTATTTAAAAACTCTGTTGACACATATGTCTTATCAAAGTCTTCGCCTTTTTCTTGAATTTCCTCTGAACGAAAAACTCTCATATAAGGTGTGGTAATATTTAGAAAATCGTAATCGCCGGGAAAAACAATTTTTTTCTTGTTGATAAAATCGTACTGAGTGTCTTTTGACACACTCCATGCCCGTGCGGGATTTGCGGGGAATTCCTCTTTTGTTTTGGGATTGACTAAAATAAAATTCGAATTAGGGCGCTCTTCGGTTGACCTCTGTGTTGTTAAATCTGTCAACCGCCATTCATCATTCGGGAAATCAGATGTTTTATAGTACTTGCGTTCGACAGGTCTTTGAAAGACCTTTTCATCCTTCGATCTGGCATTTGTATACACAAGCAACCAATCGTAATCCTGGGACATTTTATA
Source organism: Bacteroidales bacterium (assembly GCA_031287245.1). Classification (GTDB taxonomy): domain Bacteria; phylum Bacteroidota; class Bacteroidia; order Bacteroidales; family UBA4181; genus JAIRLS01. The sequence goes on along the minus strand of JAITTD010000001.1, from coordinate 1,066 downwards.
AGGTACATCACTTTTCCCATTTCGTGTTTTTCGTGGCACAGTCGCAACAAAATTGTCACGTCCAAATATTTCATCGGATAAAACCTTTAGATAATGCATTTCGGAATCCCCCATGTGTATAAAAATCACACCGTTTTTACAGAGTAATTTTTTGGCGAGCTCCAATCGGTTTTTTATAAAAACTAACCATGAAGAATGGTTAAACGTGTCATTGTAATGAAAAGTATTATCCCCATTATTATACGGCGGATCAATATAAATGCACTTTATTTTTCCTCGATACTTTTCCAATAAGGAAGAAATAGCCAGCAAATTATTCCCCTTGATAATCAGATTGTCCGAATCGGTCACTTCCTTTGCTATCGTTTCTCCATCTTTGGTATATCGTTTGGCATTCACCAATACTTTAGGATACAATAAGCGGTCTATTTCTTCGGGCGCAAGGGTTTCATTATAGAAAATCTCAGCCCTTTTTTGCTCCTCCTTTGTTTGCCCGCCTTCAAGAACGCAGTCTTTGTAGGGGAATACTAAAGTCACATCGGCAGTTGCAGAAAGCAGGTCGCCATTCGGTTTTGCAAGCCCGATTTTGTTCTTGAACCGCGTATAACTGTCCGGCAAAAACTCACGGTTATTGATAAAGTTGGTAAACTCCGCTTGATTGAAGACAAGAACGCCGTCAACATCGGTAAAAAAGCGCTTTTTGGTCGTTTCATGGGTAAGAAGCAGTTTCAGAAGACCGGCGTCTCCCTGCATGGCCGCTGAATATACTACATTGCGGAGCAGATTGCCCTCGCCTGAGAAAAAGCGGTCATCCGCCTTGAGTATGCTCTGTAGGTCGTCAAAAAGGTTTTTCACCTGGCTACCCTCCCAAAACAGTGTAGCATAAATTGCAAAACTTGACAGCAATTTTGCCGGCATTTGTTCCTCACCTAAACTATATCACACATTATAACATGAAATGTCAAGCCTTGACTAAATCGGCAAAACGCCTTAAAGTTTTCTGTGTGAAACTTTTCCCCTTGGCGCAAGAGCAAATAATTGAAGTACAAAAAATTACGCTAACTAC
>JAITTD010000327.1 GCA_031287245.1 Bacteroidales bacterium | reverse complement strand
ACCTTTTTGTCCAGTCCCGTTTTGGACATGAACTTTGCAAACCCCGCTTTCAGGAATATGTTGGCTACCTGTGTCGGGTTCATGGGAGTCGGCACGGGATTCACCAAAATCGGCCTGTTCCACGGGATGGGCATCATGACGCCCGTGGGCAGATAGAGTTCGAGCATCGGAGGCTTCGGGGGAGGCGGGGAAGGAGGCATGCGGAACATCCTGGCGAAGGCTTCGGCAAGCATTTTTTCCACGGGAGGCTTGCCCATGTCCCAGCAGTCGTTGTGCAGGTGCGCGAAACCGCCCGTCAACGGAAAACCGTCGGCGTTTACGAATAGGCTGCCTAGGAAGGAATACCCGCAGGTTTTCCTGACCATGATAAAGGCAGGGCTGAATCCCGTGCCCATAGGTATGTGGGGAACGGGCTTGCTTGCGGTCGAAGCAACCACACGCGGTATGAACGGCCCTATTTTAACGCTGGCGCCCATATTTTTTAATTTGCCGATAATCAGTTGCCGCGCTAGGGTATAAGCTTTTACGGCATTGGCGGCCGCCACCGTGCCATTGTCGGATTCGGACGTGACGGGCGGTACGGGCGGCGGTACGAAAAAGGCGGCTATACTGAGCAATGAGCAGGATACAAAATCCTTCGGCTCGAACATGATTCCGACATACACATGAGGCATCGGAACCGCGGGTGCGGGAGGGATGATTACAAAATGAATGTCCAGCCCCAATACGGGATCCATCTGTTTTACGATGGGCAAACAGGCAATACCCCTCAAAAAGGTCAGTTTTCCCAGTACCGCAACCAAAGCCTTGTCGGCCAGTTCCGTTGCCAGCCCCTTGATGGCTTTTACGGCATTGTTCACGGCCATACCCGCTTCGACTGCCGACAATCCTACGGCTGCCATCTTGCTGGCGACGGATATGTTCGGATTGTTCATGACCGCATCGTACTGCTTCTTCAGTTTATCGACGGGAGCGGTGAAATTATCCACTTTCTGCTCCACAAAATTGCGTTCCCTTGCATCTTTCTCCTTTGATGACGGAACGGGACTGTCCTGCCCCTTGTTTTCATCGTCAATTGTATCCTTGTTTTCCATAAATACTGTCAAATTTTCTATTTTGAAAGTTAAAACAATTAATTTACCAGGAAAGTATTACGCAAACAATACCTATAATAATAAGAATTAGTCCGTTTATTCCGACAATCAGGCGGGCTGTGTTTCTCCCGAAAAAACTTACCCAGCCTTCTATTTTGTCCAGGTTGAATGTTTTGGCATGGCCAAACAGCCATTCAGCGTCTATCACGGCCTCTACCAGGAATAATATCCCGACGGCAATAACCAACCAGCCGAAATAGATCGGATTTTTTGTTAGAAATGCTCCTATCTGTTCAAATATGTCGGGTTCCCTGTTTCTCATGATGCTTGATAATCAAATGGTTCAGTGATATACGGGTTGTCGGCGTACAAATTGTCCAAATCGGGTCGTTTTCTTAACGAGCGGATGATTTCTTCCCAATTGTCGCCCAATACTTCTTTTGCTCTTTCATTCAATTCCTGTTCGGATATATATATCTTATAATCAAGGTTTTTTAACTGATAAATGAGAAACGGGAACGTACTTCTTTGCAGAGTCTCATTTTCAATATTTTCGCTTATCCGATACCCTTTGTACAAATTGTCGAGAGCATCGGACAGGTAGCCTGTTTTATCCGCACAAAATCCTGCCATCCTGTATGATTCGAGCGCCGAGATGAAAACGTTGGATTTTACCAGGTTATCAGCAGCGTCTTTAAACAGTGGGTATGCGTCTTTCCATTGTTTGCCGAAACAAAACAGGGACGCTTTGTTAAGTTGAGCCTGTGCAACAACCGAACATCCCAACTCGTTGCCTACGATATCGGGCATCAGTTTGCCTGTCGTTATCGCTTTGTCGGCGCGTAAAAAAGCGTCTTTTTCTTTTCCAAACCGATAATCTTCATTACTCAACGCTACATATACCGTAACAACCTGTGCAATCCAATAAGGGTCTTTTGTAATATTGTCGGCTGCTATTTTTATACACTTTTCCCCTTCATCCAGCGTTTTTTTATAATTTTGTTCGCCGATAGTCTTCATAAGCCGTGCAAAACAGGATCTGTAATCCGTTCCCGAGTCCAGAGGATCGCCCATCGAAGCAGTTTGGCAAATTACATTGGCAGTATCAATATCGGGTTTCCACAGATAAATATCCTTCGGATATAACAGAAGAAGTTCATCGTATGTTTTGTCTTTCTTTACCTCGGTAAGCAGTATTTTGATATTTGGAGACAAATCCAGGTCAAGCAGTTTGCGAATCCATGAGCGTATATAGGATTGCATATTGATATGAGGCATCAACAAATTGGCAACCACATACTGGTTTTCTCTCAGAGGAAACTCTTCCGCCAGGCGATTCAGATTATCGACGAACAGGAGTGCTTTGTTCTTATCGAGTATGGAATAGTCTGGCTTCCATTCAATGGGTATTTTATCGATTCCCTTTGGCATTTCCGCTTCATTCCACAAATTTACAACTCCTTCAAGTTCTCTTACCAGCGACAAACTGTAAGTATCGGGATCAGCAAATTCGGATTCGAATATAATGGCTAAATCTTCAATGGGAGTATCGGTTCCCAACATATACCAATGGAAAGCATTCATCATCTCTATATCCTGTCCGTCTATTTCAGCACAAATTATTTTGTATTCGGCTATCGGTAAATCGTTCCACATATCCGCCAGATATTCCATCCTTTGCTGTACTGGATTCGTTTGAATTGCCATTACGATTATTCAGTTTAATTTTATTATAGCGCCATCCAATACCACTTCGCCGACAGCGGTAACTATTGCCTTGGCAGTTCCAGATACCGTAGCTTCTTTCATGGCATTCATGGAGGCGTTGCTGTTTGCGATAGCCGTGAAATCCGTCCCTGCGGATAGATCAACGGTTTTTCCCGACTGTACGTCAAAGACTTCACCCGCATCTATCATGATTGTCTTTGCGCTCATCGTGATTATTCCATCGTCTTCGGACTTCAGCGTGATATTGGCTTTTCCGCTGGTAAGCGAAATGGACGTGTCCGCATCAATGGTGATATTTTGCTTGCCGTCCAGCTTTATCTTGCTTTTGGACAACGGCTTATATACCTTTTCATCCTTGTGATCCTGAATAAGGATACTGCCGTCGGAATCATCAATGGTAATCGTACATCCTGTACGTGTCGTTATACTCTTTATCTTGTTGTCGGTATCTCCTCCCGTACTTACTTTTTCACTGAATATCGAACCTGACACGTAGGGACGGTTCGGATCGCCGTATTCAAAGTCAATCATCACGATGTCGTCTTTTTCGGGAATGAACACGAATCCGCGATTTTTCGGAACGGTGTCGCTTTTGCCGGCATCGGGGGTTTTTACCCGTATCCAGTTGGTTGTTTTTCCTTTGGCTTTCTGCCACTGGAACTCTATCTTTACACGCCCCAGTTTCTTTTCGTCGTCGTTGCTCTTGACCGTTGCGAGTTGTGAAAATGCCTTCGGAAAATAAACCGGCGCCATCGGGATGTTTTCGACCGTATCGGGTATGGCGGTGAATGTATTGCGATAGTCCCCCTTGATGTCATACTCGTGTACGACCGATACGACAAGGAATGTATCGACGTCCTTCTTGGTCGTTTCCATTTTTTTTGGCAGCGAAACTTCTATCTTGCCGCCTATCTTCACCTTGCAGGTCTGCGACGTTCCGCTCATGGTAAGCATGCCCGCCGTTGCACGGTTTTTCTCCGCCTTGGCGACGGTTTCCAGTTCGCTCATGGACAGTACCACCGCCGGCGACGGCAATGTCGCATCCGAGGAATATACGGACAGCGACTGTCCCTGCGCCACCAAATGATATTTGGCGGTGCTCGGCTTCGGGGCTTCCTTGTCTATTTCATTGTCATCGTGGACAAGGTAATGGTAACGTTTCATCATGGAAGGAAGCAGGTTGGCGCTCAGGTCGAATGTTTTCATTTCGCTCTCGAACTTGACGGTTTCGCTCTTCCCGTCCTGCCTGCCGAAGTAACAGGTATTTCCGTCATAGAAAAACCACTCCCCGTAAATCCAGCTCAAACGGTTAAGAAATTCCCAGCAGGTTTCCTCATACTGTGCGATATAGTCAATTTTACCGCTGAACTTGGGTTGCGGATTGACGCTTCCCCCATTCCCCGAATTACCGACGGCTTCCGATACAATACCGCTCAGGGTCATGTCCATGAATGAATCCATTGTTTTTGAACCATCCAGTTTGATTGTCGGGCTGCAACCTGAAATGCGTATGTGGTTCTGCGAACCGTGGACGCCGATGTATGAAGCCTGTGTGATTACTCCCGTAAACAGGTTGGTTCCCGTACCGTCCCTGTGCTTTATCTCTATATTGACATCCTGTCCAAGAAAGTTGAACACATTGGCGGGAGATTCCATCCACTTGCTGTCTAGTTCTTCATAGTCCACCACGCACTCGAACGTGTGGTGGCAGTTAAAACCCTGTACCAGCCTCATGCTGACAACATAACACGTATTGCCCGCAACTGTCAGCGTAACTTCTACTTTATTCAATTCATTTCCCATGATAATATTTACTTGCGGTTTCTAAAGGATTGTTTACCAAAACATGGCAGAAGGGACAAATGCCCTTCTGCCACGGTATAAAACCGGTATTCGTCCCGCCAATCAATTCATTTCAGGCCAGTTCTGTTCCAGAATGGCGTCGCCAAAGGTGAACTTCTGTGCCGATACGGTCATGGTTGTCAGCATCGGATGATCGCCCACGATTGCTATGCCCTCTTCGAGGTTTACAATATAGCCGTTTTCCCATTTCAGTTCTTTCAGGGTAGCATCTTCATCATCCTTTTTGAAGGAAATTGTTCCCGTATTAGGTTTGAACTGGGTTGCCATCTTGTCGAACAGCGAGATTTTACTTGTGGATTCTACCGTTATGTTGATTTTTGCTCCGTACAGGTTGGAGGCCGGGCGCCCCTTGGAATCAACATCCCTTTCAACAGTGTAGTTGCACTTGATTACATCGAAGTCTTCCCCCTCGAAGTTTAAATTTGCTCTAAAAGCCATAATGTTTTCTTTTTCTAATTGTTAATACCAGATTTACTTAGGCCACCTGTGGTCAACTTCCGCTCCTTCCACGGAAATCTTTTCCGCGGATACGACGAAACTGATTTGCATCGGCTCTCTCCCTACTACATCAAGCGATTCATTATACTTGATAATGTAACCGTTTTCCCATTTGAGGTCTTTCAACTTGCCTTCTTCGTCACCCCTGTTGAACGTTACCGTTCCGGTATTGGGCTTGAATTGATTAACCATCTGGGCAATAATCTTCGTGTCATCGGTCGATTCCACCGTGACATAGATATTGCCGCCGTACACATTGGACGAAGGACGGCCCTTCAAGTCCACTTCCCTGCGAAAAGAGTAGTTGCAGTCAAGTACATCGTACTCTTTTCCTTCAAATTGAAGCTTAGCTCTAAATGCCATAATTCAATAAATTAAATTAATGTTCTATAATATATCTCATGCGAAAAAAACAAACTTTCAAACCGCACATGCACTGATTTAATTTTCAATAATATGCAAACAAAGAACATATGCAAGGCAGAAAATAGTTTCTATTCGCGTGGCAATTTACGGTTTGTTTCAATACTGAACAAGAAAAATCATCATTTTTTTTACTTAAAAACTGAATTTTCATGACTGTTTTCTCAATAATCTGTATTTTAATAATTTAAAAACATATGCCTATAGGAAAAACAATCCCGGATAAAAGCAGGTGAAACCCGGCATTTCAACCGGTGCACGGTTTCAAACCGCTGGACGGAGCGGAATATTCCGGGAACGACACCCGGCCAACCCGTACCAAATCACGGCCAACCCCGGCCACATATCTGAAAATCAACAAATCCGATTTCTTTTATCCCCAATTTTGCCGTTCACCAGTAAAATTCTAATGTGTATGAACAGCAAAAACAATCCTGCGCCGGACATATCCTACTTCCGGCTATCCCTGATGGAATTTCTCAATGAAAGCCATCCCGAACGGTTGAAGGACAACCGTTTCATTATCGCCTGCACCGAAGCGGCAACGGAAGCCTACGAACAGGCCGTCCGTAACGGCGACACTCCCGTCCGAGCCGTGGAACAGGCAAACGCCGTACTGTTTCACGGCTTGCACTTTTCCAAATACGACACAATCAAAAACATCCTTTGGAACGAATTTGCAAACGAAGTACCGGAAGACACGGTTGAAGATTTGGCAACCGAACTGTTGCCGGAGTGCGAACCCGTATTTGCCGGCTATCCTGTTTCAGAAGGTTTTGCATACGAACCCGATTACGATTTACTCTATACGGAATTAACCGGCACAATCGCCCTTTACCTCGAAAGCCATGAGTTACAATAAGAAAACACATCTGCAAACGAATATTGAGGCAATCCATATTGCTTTTACATTAGACAGGGAAAAACGCAGGGCAACGGAAGCAGAGCGGGCCGTTTTACGGCAATACAGCGGATTCGGCGGACTGAAATGTATTCTCAATCCCGCGCAAACGGAAGCAGACAAAGCTTACTGGACAAAATCCGAAGTTGATTTATTTCCGTCGGTGAGCGGTTTACACAGGCTCATCCGCGAAAACTCCCGCGATGAAAACGAGTACAAACGCTATTTCGGCAGCCTGAAAAATTCCGTGCTGACCGCGTTTTACACGCCGTCGGAAGCGGTGCAGGCGATTACGGAAAGTTTACACCGGAAAAATATTGCACCCAAACGGTTTCTTGAACCCTCGGCAGGCAACGGGGTATTTTCCGATGCTTTCAAGAAGCGGTTTTTACAGAATGAAACCGTCTGTTTTGAAAAGGATTTATTGACGGGCAAAATCCTTTCGCACCTCAATCCGGGCGACAAGGTACATATTAGCGGCTTTGAAGAAATCGAAAACCGTACTGGGAACAAGTTTGACGTTGTTTCGAGTAATATTCCTTTCGGCGACATTTCCGTGTTCGACCCCCTGTTTTCCAGAAGCGGCGATATTGTCCGCAGACAGGCAAGCCGAACGGTTCACAACTATTTCTTTCTCAAAGGAATTGATACTTTAAGGGAAGGCGGAATACTGGCGTTTATCACCTCGCAGGGCGTGATGAACAGCCCTCAAAACGAGCCGGTGCGGGAATGGCTGATGAAAAATGCCAACCTTGTGTTGGCAATCCGTTTGCCCAACAACCTGATGAGCGACAACGCAGGTACGGAGGTGGGAAGCGACCTTGTTATTTTGCAGAAAAACAGCGCCAAAACATCATTAACCGCCGAAGAACAGGCTTTTTTAAAAAGCCGGACATTATCCAACGGCGCTAATATCAATAATTATTATCAGGATTTCAGCCGCGTTGTCCATACCAAAGCCTATCCGGGCAAAGACCTTTACGGCAATCCGGGGATGATTTTTATCCATGAGGGCGGTATCCCCGGCATGGCAAATGATTTGAAAAAGATGCTTTCCGATGATTTTTCCCGGCGGTTAAACAAAAAGTTGTATTGGGACAACAGCACCGCCCCGCGGCCGGACGATGAAATGACAAAGGAGGAGTATGAGGAAATAGATGCCGCCATCAAAGCGGTCAAACTGGGAAAATGGGATGAATTTGTCGCAAAACGCCCTTATATAAACGGAAAACCGGAAGAAAAAGCGCAGATGCAGCCGGAAGTACAGCCGCAACCGTCAAAATCCACATCCTCCGTTGAACGGCAACCCGTTATGTCGCTTTATGACCTGTTTGGCTTTTCCGAAGAAGAACGCA
>JAITTD010000281.1 GCA_031287245.1 Bacteroidales bacterium | reverse complement strand
AAAAGCGGTGAAAATGTAACAATGGGATTCATCCCATTGTTACAATCGTGAGACATAGTGATTCAGTGGAGATACAATTGTATCACCATTGAATCACAACCGAATCACCATTGAATCACTATCGAATCACCATTGAATCACTATCGAATCACCATTGAATCACTATCGAATCACATTGTCAGGTGCACTTTCAGATTTTTGGCGGTGGTGAAGGGATATGGCTTGCCGTTTGTTTCAAACACCGCGTTGCCGTTGTCTATTTGGATGGTGAACGTTGCTGTTGGCGTGGCGGCGTACAGACAGGCTGCCATCACGAATGTTTTTTCCGCGCCATCGCCTCGCCCGAAGTTCCATACTTCGTCGGGCATTGCCATACGGTCATCGTCGCTGTATATCGAATCATCGGGCATCGCGGAAAGCGTTGCATGAATATCTTCTAATGACTTCCCTTTCAGTCCTTCTACGCATACAGGGTTGCGTTCTATGGCTGCTTTCACAAAGGGATCCCAGGGTATGTCGGTCATACTGCGGAAGGCATACTGCGCCATTTCAGCAAATTCGTTCTGCGAGGACATTTCATGAATAAGCGAAAGGATCTCCCGGCGGCTTTGCGAAGTGCATATCTGCAAGGGCGGAAAACTTTTAAATTCCTTGTCCTCAGGCGGCAAGCATGGCTCTGTGCGAATAAAATTGCGCATTTCTTCAAACATAGTGCGCATACGACTACACCGTTCGGACATAATGTGGCAGATGAAATACTCTTTTTTCTCGTCAAAACTCAGTTGTGGGTTCTGGTTCAGAAAATCTTCAAAATCGTTGATGATGATTTTCCCCTCCTTGGGCGAAGCGGCGAAATCGCGGGCGTCCGCTTCTTCAAACAGCAGTTTGCGATTTTCGCCGGCAAACTTGTTTTTGCTCGAATGTTCGTAACTGAAAATGGTGTGAAGGTCAATGTAACATTCCTTGTTGTGGCGCTGGTGGCGGTACTGGAAGCAATCCCAGAACTCGCTTTTGGTGCGCAGGAAATTGATGAACAGTTCAAAGGTAAATTCTGTGGTGAGAAACGCCCGCAGCGAAGTTTCCAGACGGTTGTACTCCTGCCGGTCAATGGTGGCTTGGGGGTACATAAAGTGAATGTAGCCCGAAAGGTGCGACACGATGGTGATTTTTTCGTTGGCGATGGCGCGGCGTGCCTTTTCGGACAGTTCGGTGCCGTTGTACCACATTGTTTTGGTCACTATGCGGCGGTTGTTGGTCAAAATGCCATCGCCCTCGGTGATGAAACTCTGTGAGTGGAGCGGCGTGGCTATCAGGAAAATTTTTTCAAGCGGGATGCGTCCTACAATGAACATTGCTGCTGCATAGAGCGCCGACAGCGACACGCACTCTCCCGCACCTGTGGTGTATCCTTCTTTATGACGAAAGGCGGACATTGCTTCCACGGTTTCCGTTTTCCAGTAGGGGATAATGTTGTCGGTATATTTGTCCAACCCGAAATGTCGGCGAATGTCAATATCGAAATAATATTTGTCGCCTTCGTAGCCGAACAGCGCGTTGCTCTGCCGCAGTATTTCCATGTCCATCATTTTGCTGAACCGCTCTAATTCCCGCTCTTTGGTAGTCAGCCCCCATGTGTCAAGGTCGAGGTTGAATACGAAATGGTCCATAATGTACTGCTTCACGCGATTGATGCGGTAGGTGAAGGATTTGTTCTCGATTTTGGCAAACCATGGGTCATCGCGCCATTTCCATATTTCGGGCGACATGATATTGGCAAGCACCAAGGCGTAGAACAGTTCCGGAAAGATGAATATTTCCATATCGGACAGTGTGTAAGCCGACGAGTAACGTTCAATACTTGATTTCCGGGCGTTAGTCTGATCTGTTTTCATATTTCTTTATAATTGTGTAATTAATTTTGAATTGGATGTTGAAAAGCGTGAGGTTTCAACGTGAGAATCACGTGTTTCAGTCGGCTGAATATTTCTTCGATGCTACCCAGTCCGTCCACGGGATAATATTTTTTCTGTGCGCGGTAATAGTCGATGACAGGCTCGGTTTTGCGATGGTACACCTCAATGCGGTTGTGTATGATGTCAATAGACCGGTCGTCAGTGCGTCCCGACACTTCGCCGCGTTTTAGCAGGCGCGTGGTCAGTTCATCAACGGACACGTCCAGGGCGATCATAGCGGTGATCTGCACGTTTTTTTCGTTCAAAAGTTTGTCGAGCGCCTGTGCCTGTGCCTGTGTGCGCGGGAATCCGTCAAAAATAAAGCCTTTTGCTTCGGAATTTTGCTCAATGTGTTCGCGAATCATATCAATCACCAACTCGTCGGGCGCCAGTTCACCATTGGAAATAAGCCCGTTTGCAATTTTCCCCAATTCACTGCCCGAAGCGATTTCCTTGCGAAGCATATCGCCGGTGGACAAGTGCCTTAATCCGAATTTTTCTGTCAATAACAGGGCTTGAGTGCCTTTCCCTGCGCCCGGACCTCCAAATAATACAATATTCAGCATTTATTTCAGGTGTTATGAATTTTTCGTGTTTAAAAATCAGGCGATGGTGTAAATATCCTCCAAATTACGTCCATATCCGCTGTAATCCAATCCCCAACCAACCACAAAGTCGTTTGGAATCTCCAATCCCACATAATCAACCGGAAGACTTTTGCGGTACGACTGCGGTTTGAACAACAAGGTGGCAATTGCCACGCTGGCAGGTTTGTATTTCGTTTTGATTTGCGTCATCATGTGTTCAAACGTGAAACCCGTATCCACAATATCTTCCACCAATATGACGTGTCTCCCGTTCAGGTCTTCTTTCAGCCCGATCAGTTCCCGCACCACTCCATCAGATGTGTCGCCCTGATAGGAAGCAATTTTCACAAAAGAAATGCGACAGAGTGGTTTCACTTTTCGCACCAATTCTGCCGCAAACATAAAGGAACCGTTCAACACGGCAATAAAAAGAATTTCTTTATCCCTGTAATCGCTGTTGATACGGTCGGCAAGGTGGTCAATCGCAGTTTTTACCTGCACTCCGTTGATGCACAACTTAAACTTCTTATCCAATAATGTTACGGTTTTCACAAAAATACAATTTTATTACGGGGGACAAAATTACAAAATAATTGACAATTACAGAAACGGATGTGATTCAATTGTGATTCGGTAGTGATTCAATTGTGATACATTGTGATTCGGTTGTATTTCAATTGTCAATTGTCAACTGTCAATTGTCAACTGAATAGTCCGTCCAGATACGCTTCCAAATTGATTCGGATGGGCATCAGGTAGAGGTTGAATTTTTGCCGCTCGCAAAATTCGAGCACTTGTTTGCCAAAACGGATATTCCATTCCAAGGTCGGTGTAAACGATTTAGGGAAAATGGCGCTGTTGCGGGTTTCCCAGTATGCCCGTGATTTTTCGGTGGTCACAGGGCTGATACCCCAAAATACCTCCCATTCAGCCATATATTCGGCGTAAATCTCCAATAAACGCAGGTCGAAGAAAGGTTGCGAAAAAAATCCTTCGGCGCCCGCCGCTGCTTTCTGCGAAAGATACTCCATCTCGTAGCGTATATTGTTGCGATAGGGGTCGAAACCGGCGTATATTTTCAGGAGAGGCGCTTCATTTTTCAGTTTGCGGATGAAGTCAATAGTGGTTACCGGATAAATCCGGCGTTTCATGTCCTGCGGTTTGTCGCCTTCAATCACCAGCACCTTTTCAATATGATTTTCAGCAAAGAAATTGACGAGCGGAAAAACTTGGTGCGGGTCGAAATCAATGGCGCGAAGATGCGCGATTTTGGTCAATGGCGAATAGTGAATCATGCGGCAGGCTTCCCATGCACGTATGTCAAAACGCATCAAATCAGGAAAATTGATATAATTGACCTGAGGTATGTGTTGTTCTACAAATGCCACTTGCCGATGAATATATTCCTCATCCTGAGGCACTAACTCTAAGGATATGTCTATCATTTTTCGTTGTCAATAATTTGCTGGTGCTTTCTGGCTGTTCTTTTCGTCAGCAGGATGCTGGCTTCGTAGAGCGCTACCAACGGCAGTACGACTAATATTTGGCTGAATATATCCGGCGGCGTGATGACGGCTGCAAGAATCAGCAGGATAATGAATGCATGTTTGCGGTATTTTTTCAGAACGTCGGGCGTCACCACACCCACTTTGGTCAGGAATATCAGTAATAACGGCAATTCAAAAACCACCCCTGTGGCTAATGGAACATACGCCACAGTTGAGAAATAGGAATCAAGCGCTATCTGATTGGAAATCTGAACGCTGGTGGAATATCCACCCAAAAAATCAATGGACAGGGGTACAATCACAAAGTATCCGAAAGCGGCTCCCAGCAGGAACAATGCCGATACTGCCCAAACAGAGCCTTGTGCCGCCTTACGTTCTTTCTCATACAGCGCCGGTGCGATAAAACGCCATACTTCCCACATTATATAAGGGAACGCTATGATGATGCCCACAATCAGCGACACCATGATGTCTGCTTTGAACTGACCGGCCATCTGAATGTTTTGGATGATGAATGCTGAACTGGAATTAATGCACAACGTAGTAACATTCATATATTCACCGAATTTGCACAATAGCCGGTTCGTAATAAAATCTGGGTTTTTGGGTGCTAAAAGAAGGAAATCAAATATGAAGCGGCTGAATATGAATGCTATCACTGCAAACACCACTATGGCAGCCGCCGAACGCACTATATGCCACCGGAGTTCTTCCAGATGTTCCAAAAACGACATCTCTTCACTTGTATTTTTTGCCATGAATCTTTAAATCTTTTCAACTTACAAAAGTAGATGATTTTTTTCAATTGGGGTTTAAATCGCAAAAATAATTTTCAAATAAAAATTACCGTTGGCAAAGGAAAATGATTTTGCTTGAATGCTTGGAAATCTCGAAAGGATCATGTAATTTTGCGCAAAATAAGTCATCATAAAAACTGTTCCCGAAAAGGAAATCAAGTTTTAATAATTTATCATCATATTGTATGTCAGGACATAGTAAATGGTCAACCATCAAAAGAAAGAAGGGCGCTTTGGATCAAAAACGGTCAAAGATTTTTTCGCGCATCATCAAAGAGATTAGCGTAGCGGTGAAGGAAGGCGGCAGCGATCCGGAAGGCAATGCCCGTCTGCGTTTGGCGCTCAACAACGCCAGAGGCGCCAATATGCCTAAGGATAACATCACGCGGGCATTGACCAAAGCCAAGGATACAGAGGCTTTGTCGGAAATTACCTACGAAGGATACGCTCCCAACGGGATTGCCGTTTTCATCGAATGTCTGACCGACAACACACAGCGGACATTAGCCAACATCCGCGCCATTTTCAATAAACGCGGCGGCAACCTTGCCACTAACGGGTCGGTGGCGTTCATGTTCGAGCGGAAAGGCATGATTACTGTTCCCAAAGGCAATCTCGATGCCGATGAATTGCAGTTGGAAATTATTGACGCCGGTGTGGATGATTTTGATATTCAGGATGATTCCTTCATCATTACAACCTCTTTGGAAGGTTTTTCGCCGGTGCAAAAGCGCTTGGAAGAATTGGGTATTGAAGCAGAAAACGCTGAATTGCAGCGCATTCCTACAGAAACCAAATCGTTAGCCACTGATGATGGCGTTAAAATAATGAAAATCATAGAGTTGATAGAAGAAGACGACGATGTTCAGAACGTTTTTCACAATATGGAAGTGACTGACGAAATCATCGCAGCGATGGACTAATGACATCGTTCAATTGTCAATTACTTCTAATTTGCCCTGTTCCGCGAACCACCCACTTGTAACTGGTCAAGTTATTCAGCCCCATGGGACCTCTGGCGTGCAGTTTCTGCGTGCTGATGCCTATTTCAGCGCCCAATCCGAATTGAGCGCCGTCCGTAAAGGCGGTTGAACTGTTGACATACACAGCCGCCGCATCCACACGGCTCAGGAACATCTCAATGTTGGCATCATCGGTACTGATAATCGCTTCGCTGTGCCCGGAACCGTAATGCTCTATATGAGCGAGCGCTTCCTCAATGTTATCAACCGTTTTCACAGCCATCTTATAGTCCAAAAATTCGGTGCCGAAAGAAGATTCGGTGGCGTGCTGCAACAAATCTGCGGGATAGCGTCCGTATAAATGTTGACAGGCAGGCTCGTCGGCATACAGCACTACTTGCGAATCTGCCAGCGGATTCAGAATGATTGCCAGGTCGCGCAACTTGTTCCGGTGGACTATGAGGCAGTCCAACGCATTGCAAACGCTGACACGGCGCGTTTTGGCGTTGTTGATGATGAGGCTCGCCTTGGATGATTCGCCACTCTCGTCTAAATAGGTATGTACAATGCCTGCTCCCGTTTCAATGACCGGTATTTTCGCATTTTCGCACACAAAATGGATCAATTGCTGCCCGCCGCGCGGAATCACCATGTCCACCAAGCCACGTGCGCCTAACAGTGCGCCGGTTGATTCCCTTTCCGGAGGTAGCAGAACTACCATATCTTTGCTGATGTGAAATTGTTCCAAAACCTGATGAATAAGCCCCACGATGGCTTTGTTGGAAAACTGCGCATCACTGCCGCCTTTCAACACACAGCCGTTGCCGGATTTCAGGCAAAGCGAGAACACGTCGCAGGTGACATTCGGGCGCGCCTCGTAAATGATACCAATCACCCCAATGGGTACGGATATTTTCGCTATTTTCAAACCATTCGGACGTTCCGTTTCACTCAAAAGCACTCCCAACGGCGAAGGCAAAGTGGCAACATTGCGCATATCGCCAGCTATACCGGCAATACGTCTGTCGGTAAGTTTCAACCTGTCATATTTGGGGTCATTCGGATCCAGTCTGTTCAAATCCAATTGATTGGCGGCTAACAGTTGGTCTGTATGCGCTTCGAGCAAATCGGCAAGGTGATTCAGCAAGTCATCAATTTGCGCATAAGCGTCAAAATGACGGCTTGCTTGCTTTACATTTCTAAAAATTGATAAATAATCCATAGCATAAATTTAGAACAAAAGTAGTGTTTTTTGGTGTAATGGAAGCTGTTTTACCCCCGTATTTCCCCTATGGTATCCATTAGCGCTATCACATTTTGAATTGGCACGTTTGCCTGAATATTGTGGATGGAGGTGAACACAAAACCGCCATTGGCGCCGAATATATCGCACAGTTGCCGTACTTGCGTGCTGACGGCTTCGGGTGTTCCCAACTGGAGCACTTTTTGCGTGTCAACGCCGCCGCCCCAGAAGGTCAGCCTGTCGCCAAAGGTACTTTTCAGAAACTGCGGGTCCATCCCCGTGGCATTAATCTGCACAGGGTTGATAATGTCGAAACCGGCGTCTATGAGGCTGTCTAACAGGGGTACCATAGCGCCGCAGGAATGTTTAAAGGTTTTCCACTGCGTATGCTGGTGTATCCAGTCGTTGATTTTTTTGTAGGCAGGTGCATACAGGTATTGCAGGCTTTCTGCCGAGCAAAACTGGCTGTTTTGCGTACCAAAATCCGTTCCGCACACGTATGCCACATCAATGCAATCGCCCGCCACGCGGTTCACCTTTTCGAGGTTTTGCACAGCAATATCCGCTTGCCTGTCAAATATTTCGCGTATGAAATCCGTGCGGGTAACGGTGGACATATACCAATCGGCAATGGCACGTATCCCTTTGGGATTTTTGAGATTAAGCCCCGGCACCAGAGCGATATCGCCCAATCCGGTGCCGCCCATGTTGGCAACTACCGCTCTGCCTGTCGCCCGTGCTTTGGATAGCGCATTTTTCCAGTAGTCAACCGCCTGATCGTCCATCACAGCAAATTCTTCCATATTGTCCTCTATGTTGAGTTCGGCATCCATATCGGTGGCAGGCGTCCGTTCGATGGCATCGAAGAAAAATCCGCTTGCGGGCATCATTGCTGTGGGAGCGCAGGAACTGTCCCCTTGCGGGAAAACGTACAGATTGCCTTTATCTTCTTTCAGTATGAACGAAGCCGGCAACAGCACCACCTGCCCCCAGGGCATACGCTTTTCTACAAAATTTTCCTGCCTGTGCCCGAACATATCGCTCTGCCCGCTCACTCCTATGGCGTCTATCTTCCATATTGCTGCCAATTCATCATCCACTTCTCCCAGCATCTGGAATGGTTCAATCACCTTTACCGGTTTGGCTTCCAACCCATAGTGACGCCTCATTTCATCAATGATTTTCACGTGAATACCTGTCACAGGAGAGGCGCCGAAATCAAGGGCGATTCTGTCTGCTGTTTTGTGGGACAATACGGTTTGTATGCGTTCTTTACCTGTCATCATGGCTTATTCTTTTATTTAGATTGAGGACAAAGGTAGATATTTTTTTGTAAAAAGTGACAGGATGAATAAAAATTTCGTATATTTGTGGCGATTTTTTTACTGAGAATGAATAATATATAAATGGTATGAGAAAGGTATTCAAAAGTTTTTCAGGCGTGGCAGTGGTATTTGCCATGCTTTCGTATGGATGTGGGAAAACATGTCCGGCAACGCTTTATGCGGAAATAGACCTCGCGGCAGCGCCCAATACGTTGACCGACAAAGAGAAAAAAGCCGGATGGCAGTTGCTGTTCGATGGCGTGAGTTTTTCGGGCTGGCATGGTTACAATATGCAGGGAATCCCCGATGTGTGGGCAATTGAAGACGGAACGCTCACTATGGGCGAAACCGGCGGACACGAGTCGCAGGACATCATTACCGACCGCGTTTACCGGAATTTCGCGCTGACGGTGGAATACAAACTGTCCGAAGGTTCCAACAGCGGCATCGTATTTCAGGTGAAGGAGGATGCCAAATATGAGTTTCCTTACGAAACAGGACCTGAGTTTCAGTTGATTGATCAGGAACATTTCCCATGGCCTACGCCGTTGGAAGATTGGCAGACGCATGGCGCCAATTATGCCATGTACCCTCCCAAAGCCAAGCCCTACAAACCCATCAACGAGTGGAATCGCTTGCTGTTAGTGGTTGACGGCAACCAAGTCACGCAATTAATCAATGGCGTAGAAACAGCCTCTTACGAAAAGTATTCGGACGACTGGACAACCCGTCGCAACGCCGGAAAATGGGCGCAATTTCCCGATTATGGCAAGTTCGACGAAGGAAATATTTCCCTTCAAAACCACGGCACTAAATTATGGTACAGAAATGTAAAAATCAAAACCTTATAATCAATCTAAAAAATCAATCAAAATGGAAAGACGCAATTTCATCAAAACGTCGGCAGCCGCGGTTGCCGGTTTCACAATCCTTCCTTCGCAGGTAGTAAGCGGATTCGGCTATAAAGCGCCAAGTGATAAACTCAACATTGCAGCCGTAGGCATCGGCGGCAAGGGACGCACCAATTTGGATACGATGACCACCGACAATATCATGGCGCTGTGCGATGTGGACTGGAAATACGCCAAGGGAACATTCGACGCTTTCCCGAAAGCCGAGAAATTCACCGACTGGCGTGTGATGTTCGATAAACTCGGCAAGTCCATTGATGCCGTTATCGTGGCAACAGCCGACCATACCCACGCGGTAATTGCGGCAAACGCTATCACTTTGGGAAAGCACGTTTTTTGTCAAAAACCGCTGACACACACCGTTTATGAGTCGCGACTGCTGACCAAATTAGCGAAGAAATACAAAGTAGCCACCCAAATGGGCAATCAGGGCAGTTCATGCCCCGAAGTGCGCGACATTTGCGAATGGATATGGAATGGCGAAATAGGCGAAGTGAAAGAAGTACATGCGTGGACAAACCGCCCTATCTGGCCTCAGGGATTGCCCCGTCCAACGGATATGCCCAAAGCGCCTGCCACCTTGTCGTGGGATTTATTTCTCGGACCGGCAGCCTATCGCCCCTACAATCCAGCCTACACCCCTTGGAATTGGCGCGGATGGTGGGATTTTGGTACCGGTGCGCTCGGCGACATGGCGTGCCACATCATGGACCCGATTAACAAGGCGCTTGACTTGAAGTATCCCATTGATGTACACGCATCTTCCACGGCGATAAATATGGAATCGGCGCCTCAGGCGGAATCGGTGCATCTCACCTTCCCAGCCCGCAACAACAGACCAAAATGCGCCATGCCCGAAGTGAAAGTTTCGTGGTACGACGGTGGTATTTATCCGCAACGCCCTGTCGAACTGCCGGATGGCACAGCCATGTTGAACGATGCCATGGGCGGAGTGCTCTTCGTTGGCTCCAAAGACAAACTGATATGCGATTTGGGCGGCGTCAAACCCCGTTTGCTGTCGGGGCGCACACCGAAAGTACCTCAAACACTGCGCCGCATCGAAGGCTACAAGTACGGAGGCATTGACGATTACCCGCATGCACAAGACTGGATTCGCGCCTGCAAGGAATCGCCGGAAAACCGCATCGAAGCATCCTCAAATTTCGATTATGCCGGTCCTTTCAACGAAATGATCGTGATGGGTGTGTTGGCTGTTCGCCTTCAACCGCTCAACCGCATTCTGAAATGGGATGGAGAGAATATGCGTTTCACCAACATCAGCGCCGGCGATACATTCCAGTCAAATGTGAGCACATTCAGCGTCACCAATGGGCACCCCACTTTTCAAGATAAAATGACAGAGTTTAACGCCCAACAATTTGTGTCTGAATTGATTAAACATAATTATCGTGCCGGATGGTCATTACCGGATATGCCGTAAGAGGGCTTGACAGATATGCTCGCTGGCGTGCCGAGTTTATCGTAATTTTGTATTCTCTGAATTTTATTGTACTTTTGAGGCTTAATTTTAAATAATAAAAGTCATGAGAAAGTATATAGTAGCAGGCAATTGGAAGATGAACAAGAGCTTGCCGGAAGGAATTCAACTGGCAAAAGAAGTGAATGCAGCCGTAGAAACAGCAGGTGCGTTGAAGTGCGATGTAATCATAGCGCCCAGTTTCCTTCATCTCACGGAAGTGAGCAAAGTTGTTGGCAAGAAAGTGAGCGTTTCTGCGCAAAACTGTGCAGCGGAAGCATCCGGCGCCTTCACCGGTGAGGTATCTGCCGCCATGTTGCAGAGTGCAGGCATCCCCTACACCATCATCGGACATTCCGAACGCCGCAGTTATTACGGCGACACCGATGCCATTCTTGCCAAAAAGACAGGACAAGCGCTTGCCAACGGTCTGAAAGTGATTTTCTGCATTGGCGAAGAATTGTCACAACGCGACAGCGGAAAACATTTTGACGTGGTGAAGGGACAACTCGAAAACGGATTGTTCCAACTTTCTGTCAATGAGTTGAAAAACATCGTGATAGCCTACGAGCCTGTATGGGCAATCGGCACAGGACGTACCGCATCGTCCGGGCAGGCGCAGGAAGTACACGCTTTCATCCGCAAAACGCTTGCAGACAAATACGGACAGGCGGCAGCCGACGACGTTACCATTCTGTATGGCGGCAGTTGCAACGAAAACAACGCCACAGAACTGTTCTCACAGCCCGACATTGATGGAGGTTTGATTGGCGGCGCTTCTTTGGTTGCCGACAAATTTATCAAAATCGTCACCGCGTTTTAAGAATTGCAAACGGGAAGTGTAGAGACGTGGCATGTCGCGTCTCTACTCACACCTGTGAGAATTGTAGGCTGCAAAAAAACTTTTTCCATTGTACATGCTTGGAAAGTTGAAAAATTTCATTTACTTTTGTCCAAATAAATATACCTGAATATGACACGAAGTATTCATTTCTTTTTTGCAGCGTTTTTGCTGTTTTCTCTATCCGGATGCCAATCGAAAACCGGTGATTTTAAAGCCATTGAAGCGGGTTTTGCAACCCCGCCGAACGATGTTCGTACCGGCGTTTACTGGTACTGGATCAACGATAACATTTCGAAAGAAGGTGTTATCAAAGACCTGCAAGCCATGAAACTGGCAGGCATTGACCGCGCCTATATCGGGCATATCGGCGAATCGAACCGTTATCCTTACGGGAAAATCAAAATGTTTACCGACGAGTGGTGGGAGGTGTTGCATACTGCCATCAAAACAGCCGGTGAATTGGACATCGAAATAGGTCTGTTCAACAGTCCGGGATGGAGCCAGTCCGGCGGTCCGTGGATAAAGCCCGAACAGTCCATGCGCTACCTTGCTTCTTCGGAAGTGCGGGTGAAAGGTCCGCAAAAAATGAGCCTGAAATTAGAACAGCCCACCGATGATTTTCAGGATGTAAAGACGTTGGCGTTGCCTGTGCCGCAAGGCTATCGCGACAATCTGTTTGAAACATCCGGTGCAAAAATCACCAACAAAACCATGAATCTTGAAGCAGATACCTGCATCGGATTAATTCTGCCGCAAAACGCTGTGGCACGAAGCCTGCTGATTTATCCCAAAGGTCCGTTCAGAGCGGATTGTGAATTTCAGGTGAAAGAGGGCGATGCCTTCCGCACCATCAAGAGTTTCCCCGCTCATCGCGACAATCTTGACGTCTGTATCGGTTTTGAACCTTTGGCGCCGGTTGTTATATCTTTCCCCGACGTTGAGGCAAAGGAGTTCAGAATTGTTTTTCATAAAATCAACAAGGGCAGCACCATTCAATCCCTTCAACTGACTTCCACCTACACTATGGAGCGTTTCCCCGAGAAAACGCTGGCAAAGATGTGTCCGGGCAACACTCCCGCCTGGGATTATTACATGTGGGATGCGCAGCCTGCCAATGCTCCTGCAAGTATTGACAAGCAACAAGTACAGGACATTACCCGATTCGTTGCCGATGGCACCCTTACGTGGGAAGTGCCTGCCGGAGAATGGATTATCATGCGTACCGGCATGGCGTCCACAAAGACATTAAACGGACCTGCATCGCCGGAAGGCACCGGATTAGAAGTAGATAAAATCAACAAACAGCATATCCAATATCATTTTGATTCCTATCTTGGAGAAATCATGAAACGCATCCCCGAAGCCGACCGCAAATCATGGAAAATAATTGTGGAAGACAGTTACGAACGGGGAGGACAGAACTTTACCGATGGTATGCTCGAAGAGTTTACACAACGCTATGGTTATGATCCCGTACCGTTTCTGCCCACTCTCAAGGGGCACGTCATTGACAACCCCGAACTTTCCGACCGCTTCCTTTGGGATTTGAGGCGTTTGGTGGCAGATAAAGTTGCCTGCGATTACGTGGGAGGACTCAGCGAAGTCGGGCACCAGTATGGCTTGACTACATGGCTCGAAAACTATGGACATTGGGGGTTTCCTGGTGAATTTCTCCAATATGGCGCACAATCCGATGAGGTAGCCGGCGAATTTTGGAGTTGGGGCAACCTCGTTGGCACAGAGTTGAAAGACGCTGCATCCTGTGCCCATATCTACAATAAAAAACGGGTGTGGGCAGAGTCGCTCACAAGCGGCTGGGAAGGTTACAGTCGTTACCCGGGCGACCTCAAACCGCGTTTGGACTGGTCATTCACGAAAGGCATCAATGCGACACTCCTGCACGTATATATCCAGCAGCCCTACGAGGATATTTATCCGGGCGTGGATGCTTGGTACGGCACCGAGTTCAACCGCAAAAACACATGGTTTAGCCATGTTGATTTGTTTATCAAATACATCAAACGCTGTAATTTTATGCTGCAACAGGGATTGGACGTAGCGGATGTAGCCTACTATATCGGCGAAGATGCGCCCAAAATGGACGGCATTCAAGACCCCGCTCTCCCTTACGGCTACAATTTCGATTTTATCAACAGTGAAGTCATTGTGCGCGACTTGCAGGTAAAAAACGGACGTCTGGTACTGCCTCACGGTACCTCTTATCGTGTGTTGGCGCTGCCTCCAAGTGAAACCATTCGTCCTGAAGTGCTGCAAAAAATTGAGCAATTAGTGGCAGCCGGAGCGGTCGTTATCGGCAATCCGCCAAGCCATTCGCCAAGTTTGGAGAACTATCCCGAAGCAGACCGGCAAGTGCAGGCGATGGCTGCCAAAATGTGGGGCGACCCCGCAGCCAAGCAACGCCAGTATGGAAAAGGTACGATTTTCACCCATACAAGCCTCGAAGAAGTATTCGCACAGTTGAAAGTGCTGCCCGATTTTCGCGTGGAAACGCTACGAGACTCCATCCTTTACGCTCACCGCAGTTATCAGGGTAGCGAAATCTATTTTGTCACCAATCTGACGAAAAAGAAGCAGCAAATCCTCCCGCAATTCAGGGTCAACGGGCTGCAACCCGAACTTTGGAACGCCGTCACGGGAGATATTCGTTCTTTGCCCGCCTATCAACAGGAGGGAGAGTTAACGACAGTTCCCATTCAATTGGAATCGCTCGAAAGCACATTCCTCGTTTTCCGCAAAAAGGCAAAACCGGAAAGCGCCGACCTTGCTGCCAACTATCCGCAGCCGCAAGTCATCACCACCGTTGACACCCCTTGGGAGGTACGCTTTGAATCGGATTCTGCCAAACGGGGTCCTGCAGAAGCGGTACGTTTCGACGCCTTGCAGGATTGGACAACGCACACCGACGACCGCATCCGTTGCTATTCCGGTACAGCCATCTATACCACTACGCTTACCCTTTCCAACCTGCCGAAAGACAAGAAATTCTACCTTGATCTCGGCAATGTGATGGTGATGGCAAAAGTGAAAATCAACGGACAATACATCGGCGGAGCATGGACAGCGCCTTATCGCGTGAACGCTACGACTGCTCTCCACGAAGGCGAAAACACCCTCGAAGTGGAGGTAGTGAGCACCTATATGAATCGAATCATCGGCGATAAAAACCTGCCCAAAGCTGAACGCCGGATTGAACCGACTCAATTTCCGTGGAAGTATTACACTCCCCTGCAAACGTCAGGATTGTTAGGACCGGTGCAGGTGGTGGCGCTAAAAGCGGTATCTGATTAATCACCCAGCGAACTGTAATCCTCGGTGACAATCACGCTGGCATACCGGCTTGGAAAGGCAGCAAAAAAACCGAAAATATCCACCGATTCGGGTGGTTCGATGCACCGGATGTTGGTTTCCACATTGGCAGGCGGACCGCCGAAAATAGGATTTGAACCGCTTATCTCTGCTTTCGCCTGGCTGATAAACTCGGCATAATCTTCGGGAATAGCGTTGATATTCATTGTCACTTTATCACCCGGCACGAGTTTCAATTTCCCCTCGTCCGTTTTGGGATTCAGATAATAACAGGCAATGCCATTCATATACGTGCCGTTGAAAAAACTGTCATCCATCACATAAAAACTGCTGATTCGTGCATTGAGGATGGAGTCGTTGACGGAAACGAAGATGCTGTAAAGATTTTCCTCCGGCGTGTCCTGCGCATAGAGGAGCAGTTCCACCGCTCGGCGAAACACCGGCGATGGTTGCAGGGCTATTGAATCAATGTCATTGAGTTCGGTTAGACGGGACGAAGCCTGATAGTGTTCCGGCACGCCATCGTTGTTGAAATCAAGTTTCACATCCAATGTATAAATTTTGCCGCTTCTGCCGTAAACGGTGGGCAACGTCTGATACAATCCGGGAACCGTGTCGTTTTCGTACAGATGGATGAACTGATCATCTGTAGAAATGGTCACATCCGCGCTGCTGATACCTTCCGGACTGCTGGTGGTGAAGTAACCCGCCGAGCGAGTGATGCGTATGCTGTGCTGCACCGTGTCTGTGTTGAGGTATCCGTAAATGACAAGATGAGCCGGATCATTGTCCGTACTGATGTCTATCCGTTCCGTACATGAGGCTGCCAAGATGAGCAACGCTGCAAGAAAATAATACTTCATTTGTTTTGATTTAAAAGGTATGACAGTACAACAGACGCTGCTTTGGCAGAAGGCATAGCATCGGCGGGTTTCAGTTGTTGCAAAAATTGCTCTGCTTCGTCGGCGATAGCCTTTGCCTTGTCGGGATGCTGCATCAAATCAAGCACGGAAGGGGCAATCAGTTGTTCGTTGCAATTTTCCAGCACAAACTCAGGAATGATGAATTGCCCTGCAAGTATGTTGATAAGATTGGCAAAACGGGTCGTTGCCAGCCTGTTGACCAAGAAATTGGTCAGCCGGTTGAATTTGTATGCGATGACGTGTGGTGTTTTGCAAGCCGTCAGTTCCAGCGAAACGGTGCCCGACGCCGCCAAAGCAAAATTGCTTGCACGAAAAGCGCTGTATCGTTCACGTTGCCCCTGCACCACCTGATAAGGGATGCCAATACCGGCGAAGGCGGCTTTTACTTCGCTTTCCATCGCCGAAACGGTGGGTATTGCCAAGTGCAGGTCGGGAAAATGAGCGCTCAGTTGCCGGACAACCTTGCAAAATATCGGCGCTAATTTGCTCACTTCGCTGTGGCGGCTGCCGGGCAGTACGGTCAGCAGGGTACATTTTTCGGGAATCCCGTGCCGCATCCTGAAATCAACCGGATGAGCGGACATTTCTGCGGTGGTTTCAATAACAGGATGTCCTGCAAAAGTGCATTTCAGTCCGTGTTTCTCAAAATAAGGCGGCTCGTGTGGCAGCAGACACAGCAGATGATCGACCAAACGTGCTGTTTTGACCGCTCTTCCTTTCTTCCAAGCCCATACCTGCGGGGCTACGTAGTGTACCACCGGCAGTTGAATGCCGCGCTTCCTTAGTTTTTGCAACAATTTACTGACAAACCCCCAACTGTCTATTGTCACCAGCACGTTCGGCTGTTGAGCGGCAATATCATCCGCCACTTCATTCATCCGTCGCAAAATGAGCGGCAGCCGCGGAACAACCTCCCAAAACCCCATCACCGACAGTTCGGAAATCGGAAAAAGGCTCTCAAAGCCCAAGTCCTTCATAGTGTCGCCCCCCATGCCTGCAAAACGAAGGGCAGGCGAGGCTTCGCGCAATGCCCGCATCAAGCGCGAGGCAAGAATATCTCCGGAAGGCTCTCCGACTACGAAATAAATTAAATTGTCCAAAATTTAAAAAATTTAAAGTTGTTCGTTGTCCACCCATCGGTTCAGTATGGGCTGGTAAGTATCTATTCTCCGGTCGCGCAGAAAGGGCCAGATGGTGCGGTAGTGACCGCTGAGATTCAGATCGATTTCCTGCACATGCACCACCGGTTCGTGATGCGGCGCCTGATAGAGCACCGTCCCGAAAGGGTTTGCCACAAAAGAGCCGCCCCAAAACTGTGTGCCGTGCTCTATTCCTGTTCTGTTCACTGCCACTACGTGCACTCCGCTGGCGATGGCATGACTGCGCTGTATGGTTTGCCATGCTTCAAACTGCTCTTTGTTTGCCGCTTGCGAGGTTTCGTTCATGTCCCAGCCTATGGCAGTGGGGAAAAACAAGACCTCAGCGCCCATCAATGCAGTGATGCGGGCTGCTTCGGGATACCACTGATCCCAACAAATCAACACGCCGATGCGGGCATATTTCGTGTTGAACACCTGATAGCCGGTATCGCCGGGGGCAAAATAAAACTTTTCGTAAAATCCGGGATCATCCGGGATATGGTTTTTGCGGTATTTGCCCAGATATGCACCGTCGGCATCAATCACTGCAGCCGTATTGTGGTGCAGCCCCTGTGCCCGCTGTTCAAACAGGGATGCGATAATCACCACGCCCAACTCCGCTGCCAGCGCCTGCAACATAGCGGTAGTGGCGCCGGGCACCGGTTCTGCCAGCGAAAAGTGGCAGTGCTCTTCCGCAAAGCAAAAATATTGCGACCGGAACAATTCTTCGAGGCAAACAATCTGCGCGCCCTGCTTTGCCGCTGTGCGGATGTGCTGCACGGTGGCGGCGGTGTTTTGTTCCAAATCTTCTGTGGCAAAGGTTTGGATTAATCCGATATTGATTTTTTTGGGATGGTGCATTGGGGCTGC
>JAITTD010000252.1 GCA_031287245.1 Bacteroidales bacterium | reverse complement strand
AATGGTGGGAACACTTTCATCGGATAGAGGAAGGACCGTTCTACACCATAGAGGAAGCCGATAAAGAATTTGAAGTATGGAAGAAGGAATTACTCGCAAAGCGTATTTAGTCAGTGGAAAGTTCAGGGTAAGTCGTAAACATATCTACAACTATACCCTTGATACATTCGGTTATTTTCAGGCTGAGCGATACTATAATAAGATAGGAGAAGCCTTATCCACTCTTTCCGAGTTTTATCTGATGTACCCTGAATGTCGTCATCTTGCAACCCAAGGTCGCATATACCGTAACATCGTCCTTGATGCTCATTTGATTATCTATCGGATTACAAGCAAACGCATTGAAGTGTTGGATATCATTCATTCCGCATCAAGTGTCCACAAAATTCGTGGCACCCGCAAAATTCGCTTGTAAACCGAATCACAATGTATAATAATTACGAATTACGAATTAAAAATTACGGAAGTGCCGTCCCTGCGGGACTTGAATGAACAATCGCCTCACAACTGAATCACAACTGAATGAACAATCGCCTCACAACTGAATCACAACTGAATCACAATCGTCTCACAACTGAATCACAATCGCCTCACCTGTATTTGAGAAATTACCATTTCCAGTATTTCCTGCCGGAGATTTTGCCTGAGCCTTCAGACGTCTTGAATTTATATACGTTTCTGTGGCGGTAAAAACGTTCGCTTCTACCTAAGGTGACGGTTGCCATGATTTCATGCGAACCTCTGGCATACTGGCTGATGCCGCCAATGAGATAATCGTAGGAATATCCGATGGAGTAGTTTTTGTAGCCAAAGCCTATCATCGCATTCACGCCGCCCGGTGTTCCTCCCCCACCCGTGCGGTAAGCAATTCCGCCCCAAATGAAGTCGGTGTAATACAGCATGGTATTGAAGTCTGCCTGTGCACTCAGGTTGTCATTGAATTTTGCCATCACAGCGGGCACAAAACTCCATTCCTCATCCAAACGCACCACATAGCCGCCCAACACGGTGTATTGCCGCATGATAGGGGTTGATTGAAAAAGATTGGCGATGGACGCACCCGCATACCACTCGCTGTTGGTGTAGTGAACACCAAAAAGCGCGTCGGGAACAAATTTGTTCAGTTTGGCGCCGTTCAGCCAGGCATCCGGAAATTCTGTGACAATTTTATTCCTGTCAATAGACAGTTGGGTCATACTGAGGGACAAGCCCAAAGACAACTGCCCTGATGGAACATCAAAATGATAGGCGTATGTAAGTTGTCCGCCGGTGGTGCGGATGAACCCCCTGATGTCATTGTACAGGGAAAGGCCCACTCCCACGTTCCCCTGGGCATAACCGGAGGTGGTATTGCTTCCGCGTGTTCCGAATACGCCGTTTTTAGGCCAGCGTATCTGCGCAGACAGCACCTGATTGAGGGGGGCGCCTTTTATTCCCGTCCATTGGTCTTTCACCGTCAAGCCTATCGTTGTAAAACCGTTGCTGGCGCAGGCAGCCGGATTAAACAGGTAACGGTTGAACATATATTGTGTGTATGATTGTGACTGCTGTCCGCGCGTAGCGTCGCACAACAGTAACATCATCATCGTTGTTATCAAAAATAAGGGTCGATATATGATTTTAATTCTTTCTGTGTTCATGATCTTATTTTATTATGTGAACCACTCCGACAATCGGTTTTGTATGCTTGCCATCATTCAGTTTGATGACATAGTAATACGCTTCTACCGGCAAGGCTTTTTTGTTCATATCACGACCGTCCCATGGCGTCGGATAGCCTTTCTTGGACACAAATACTCTGCGTCCCCAGCGGTCGAATATTTCCACATCGCAATTGGAATACGAACCTATGCCGTAGATGTTCCATACATCATTTTCTCCATCACCGTTCGGTGTGATAGTGTTGGGTATATTTACATCCATATCCATCGGGCAAGCAAGCACTACTGTGGTGTCGCCTACCGAGCAATCATCGTAATCAGCGTGTACCCAATACAGCATATCGGCTTGATTATCGTGATTGTAAACATCCAAATCGTCTTCTGTGCCGGTCTTGACCAATTGGCCGTTTTTGCCGGTCAGGTCTGTTGAGAACCACCATGTGTAGGTGGTACCTTCGGGATTAACGGAGGAATTGAGTACGAATAATCTGAATTCCGGCGAACACATCACTGTGTCGTTGCCCAGAGACACTTGCAAACCGGAGGCTACGGTGACGGTGGCGGTGCTTTCGCAGCCGTTGAGGTCGGTAGCGGTTACATCGTAAGTGCCGGGTTGTGTGATCAGGTTATTGACAATACTCGGATCTGACCAATAGAATGAGCCTCCTACAAAATCGCTCTCATTCAATCGGATGGTTACGCCATTTGTGCCGCAAAGTCTGTAATTGCTCTTTTCGGGAATCAATGGCGTGGGCGCTGCAAGTCTGACTTCCGTCCAAACCCATTCGCCGTCGCAGGTGGCTGACGTCACGCCTGAAGGTTGTGATGACACATTGGGTGTTTCTTTCACGCCTAACAGGTAGTCGCCTGCAGGATAATCCCATTTGATCCAAATGGAATCACTCCGGTGCGTTTCATCTAAGAAGATGACCGCGTCTGTTGCTTTGTCTTTTAACTGATAATCAAACACAGTCCCAGTCTCGCTGCGTTCGGCAGAGAACATAGATGAAGTACCGACACATACTGTCAGATCCGCCGTACTCCCTTGTGAGTAGCCGGATTCAACAGCGAAGAGCATCGCTACTGTCAGGAACATTATGTAGATGTGTTTGTACACAGTTATGACTATTTATTGTTTAATTATTATTTTATTTATGATCTGCACCGATTTTAATCTGACTGTTTATCAAGGTTTTACTGATGTAATTTCCCTGTTCCCAATTGGACGCAATCAGCGCTTCTTTCTTAAAAATTTACGATATTTCTCTTTTCTTTTTTTTAAATGATTCGCCGGATTCCCGCTCTAACACGGGAACCCGTGCGGCATCATCTAAAAATTTTTAAAAAATGAAAATCTGTTTTATTAAATCAATTTTTTCTATTATTAACCTCTATTGTTTTTAACATGTTTCAACTTCTTCGTCTTCGGTGCATCGATAACATTGATGACAAAGGAAGGATCGCCTGATGTTCCGGCGCCTATTGCATCACCGCCCGGAATCGTACCCGGTATATAATCCAGCGATTTGCGTGAAAAACGGTCTGTCACTCCCAAGAACGTTACCCGATATGTCGTGGTAGCAGTTGCATTGAATGCGGAACCCGGTAAAAACAGGTACTCATAAGCGGGGCTGGAAGCGTCCACATAAGGGTAAACGTCTTTCGCCGTGCCGAACAAAGTGGAATCGATTGAAGATGTTGCCGGCGATGCAGGAGTGAAAGTCGAAGTACTGGCGTCATAGGTACCTGCTTCGATTTGGTATCTCACTACGAAAGGACCATAACCATAGATTTTTGTCAATCCACCGAAGGTGAGAGAGTCTGTGGAACAAGCCACTACATCGTTATGGGTGCTATTCATCCATTTCAACTCCGGCTTATCAATCACTTTTATCACAGCCACAGAGTCGCCAATACCTGTTGAGCCATCTACGCCTTCGCACATAGGAACACCTGCGGTGGTGACTGCTATTTCATTGCTCAACAAATGGATCTCGTCACCGACTTTCAAGCCTGCGGTACCCACAGAGGCTGGTGTACTTGTGATACCGGGAGCAAATTTGACGTTGATTTCCTTCATACCCTTTGCCAAATCAAGTGCAGGAGTGAATGCGGAAACTTCGGTTGAGGTGCCCACATTGTAATAACCCTTGCCCTTGAGGTTGGCTGCCGGAACATACGATCCACCTATCCAACCGGTGAATGCTACCTCCGACTTCTCGGCAGGAGTTTTGCTTAACCCTTGGTTCACGATAAGATCAAGGGTATCGGAAGCCGGTGTATAAGCGCCAACAGTGCCACCGAGGGTTTTGGTAAACACCCATTTGAACTGCGAAGGGTTCAACTTAGCCGGCGTAGCGTTCACATACCCGTCAATCGTAGGGTCGCCTTCGATAAAATACGGCACACGTGCTCCGATGGTCACCGTATCCACTGCTCCGGGGGCGCCTCCAAACCATTCATACGCACCCGATAACTCGCCATTGGCTGTTCCGCTTTGCAGCAGAAACGAGCCGGGGTGATTGGCTTTTGTCCACCAGCTGTAATTACCGCCGGTTTGCGCTTTTGCGCCACTGATGCTCAGGAACCCTAAGGTTGCCGCGAGCACTACATTCATTAAAATACTTCTCTTTTTCATTTTCTTAAAAATTTAATTATTACTACTTTTTGATTTAATTTATTTATTATTTATTTTGATTTAATTTATTTACTTATTTTTTTCTATTAGGTACCCTGTAAGCAGGGGAGTTTAAATGTGGCTGCGGCGCCACCACCACTGTAAATATGCTGCTTTTCGGTTTGTTCGCGGGAAAGGGAGATGGTACTGTGACCGGTCCTCCTTGCACCGTACTTTTGCGCGAAATGCGGTCGCTTACATCTGTTATTTCCACGCGGTACACTCCATAGTCCGTCACGGTCAGTTGAATGGAATCCAAGCCATTTTCCGGCACGGCTACATCAGGATGAGTGCTCACTGTCGCTCCGTTTCTGCTCACCGTATATTTCATTTTTTGATACTTCTGTCCTGCCACATCGGATTTTACCGTATATTTGAGCCTAATTGATGCGGGAGTAGCCGGTGAGGGCGCCACATTCGGGCACAGCACGCTCTGGTAGGGTGTGGACACAGCTAACGCAGTGTCAATAAAAGACGCGGAGGGCTTGTTGATTACGCGCACCGGTATTGCCGTTGTATCTGCCTGAAAACCAAACACTTCTTCAAATACGTACAGTGTGTCGGATTGGCTGCCGGGATTAAGGCTGCTGAGGCGGTTCCATTTCACTATGTGGAAGGGCGTTTTTTGGCTTGCCGAGTGAATCGAATGTACAGGATGGTACAGTGAATCCTTGTTCTGGCCGACTCCTGTGTTGGTGGCACGCCATACAAAGCGGGCGTCCAAAAGTGTGGTGTCGTGTTTGCTGATAATCGTGGTGTCGGGATGGTACCACCGGAAATTGACATCCGGGTCGGGCAATACGAAATATTTCATGGCTGATCCTACCGTCACGGAGTCGATCCGTTCCCTTGGTTCTCTTGGCGTCATTGCGTCGAGCGCTCTTCCTGTTGCATCCGAGGGCAATCTGTTGTTATGCTTGGAGATGGAATCGTAGCCGTAGTGGTAATAATCCCTGCCGGGGAATGGATACATTGCAGTATTTTCCACACTATCCACCAGCAGCGGCGGGTACACACCCTGTCCGTACAGGCTGCTGGCTACCGGCAATATGCTAAGGCACACGAGGATAATATGTTTAATACAATTTTTCAATGTTATCTTTTATTTTTTACGTGATCGAGATCTTTTATTTTAGGTGAACTGATAATCAGCAGGGTAAACTGGTTCTTTTTCAAGCCGTTTTTGTCCTTGCCTTTTGCCACTAAGCCATCTACATTGCATTTCTCGGCTATGGGGCTGGAAACATCTTCAAGGGTGACCCTGTAGGTGCCATAATCTTCAAATGAAACCGGGAAGGTGGCGGTGTGTACGTTGCTGAGCGGGAGGTGCACGGTGGCGGGCAGAGCTACCGCAGGGGTATATGGGACGTAAACGCCGCCCACTTGCTTTTCTACCTTGTAGGTAAGGGATATGCCGCTCAAATCTTCGTTTAATTTTCTGTTGGGCAGTGAATCTGCGGGGACAATGTCGCCGGTGGGCACGCTGTCTGTTGCTACCAGCGGGAAATGATAGGTAAACAGGTTGGTGGTGTTGATCACGGAGGCGCAGGCTGCGTCGGAGCGATGTCCGGTCACTATGGTGTCGAACATCACGTTGGGGCGGTCTATCACCTGCACGGGGATTTTCAAGGTGTCGCTGGGGCAGATGGCTCCCGCGGGAAGGGTGAAGCCTGCGTATTCGCGGGGTTTTTCCACTGTGCGGATGGTATCCACGCCTTTGGTTTTTGCCACCCAGTTGATGCTGACGTGCGTAGAGGTGCCTGTGCGGTTGGGTCTTATATGAACGGTGTCGCGGGCGCCGGCGGGAAATTTCCAGTCAAACTCGGAGGAGGTGGAGTCTGTGCGGAGTGGACGCGGCGTAGGAGCGAAATATTCTGCGTAATAACGTATATTATAGGTGGAATCGGGGAGTATGAAATAGCGCCAGTCTTTTGTGCCTGTCATCACGGAATCGATGCTTTCTGCCGGATTGGCTGCAAGCTTGTTGGCTACCGCGCTGAGCGTGTGATTGAAGCCGTGCTTGTAAAGAATCGTGTCTGTGGTGCCTGTTTTCATATTGATTTGAATGCTGTCTGGAAGTGGTAATATTGTGGGGGTCTGTGCTTGCACATAGCTCAGGCTTGCTGCGAAAATCAGCAGAACCTTTATACCTTGTATCAAAAGGCGAAAACTATATGTGGATAGACTGTTCAAAATATTATTGTTGACTAAATTTTTACCATATTTTATTTTAATAATGCTGATAATCAAGCTTATAATTCTTTATTTGACCTTACAAAGGTAAGGGGTACGATTGGGTTTTCTATTATACATTTCGTTCAAAAAATTATATCTTGGTGTCATTATTTATTTTTTTTACTATTTTTTTTACTGTTTACTTTTACTGTTTATTTTTTTTATAAAACTAAATAAAACTTTCATATCCCATTTCAAAAACTGTGCCAAAAAATTTCATTCCCTGTGAAAAGGTATTTTTTCTTTTCAATAACGGCAAGATACTGTATATCATGTTGTTCTTGCTGCGCTCGCTGTTAAAAAATGGAGATGTATGGGTCATTTGTTTATCTGTATTTAGGTGTCTGTAATTTCTGACGTTTGTTTAAACTGTAAATTTTCATTTCATATATCAAAACCCGTGCCAAACAAACATCCGTTTTGAAAATATTTTGCCCAGCAAGGGGTTTCAACCCCTTGTGATGTGCTTTGGCAAGGGGTTGAAACCCCTTGTTATGGTGTATTGGCAAGGGGTTGAAACCCCTTGTTATCATGTACATCTGTTTATTCTTTATTTCCATAATTGGGTAACAAATAGGTGACTCCCGTTTTGGGAACTACAATGGTGATTTTTGCTCTGGGGAAATCAACTGCCGGATATTCCGGTACGTTGGGTTTCACCCAAAAACTCGTGGTGACAACAGGTGCAGGCAACAGTGGAGCTATGTTTGGACTCATTACAGGACCCGTTTCGCTCTCATACCAGTCGAAGGTGGTAACCGTCTTATAGGGATGCAGGCGTACCTGATAATTCTCCGACTTTTTGGCGACGAAATGTCCATACCAACTCTGCACCACGTAGATATATGCTGTGGCTGTGCGGGTCTCACCGGCACAGTCAATACGGTATTCCACTTCCACCACGCCATCGGGGTAAGTCAGCGGCGCGGTATATTGCAACCGGTTGCCCACAATTTTAAATATACCGGTAGTGGCGGCATTGTCAAAGGTTCCGTTCGAACTAACGGTGACAGGCGTCCCGTTGATCTTGAAGTTGAACATGCTGTTATCTCCCAAATCGGGGATACAAATGGAGGCGGGGACAGAATCGTTTTGGAGAATATCCAGCATTTGCATACGCTGCTGAACAACGGTATAGGCATCGTTCAAAAGTTTAAACACCTGCATAAGGTCTATGGCGCCGATGGATATTTTTTGGGGGCGGGCTGCGCCAGTCTGGTCTACCTGCAAATAGGGCTGAAATACAGGGTCAATATCCGCGGCATCTCCCCTGTTTCCTCCTATGCCCAGCAGGAAGTTAACGGGCATGGCTGACGATGGCGCTTTCACAGGGAAATACCCAAAATCGCTGCCGGTAAAGGGCAACAGATAATCCGCTTCCACATTAAGCGGAAGTGTCGTTGTTGTGGTTACACCTGATTCATACCACTCGTTGTTCCAAATATTTCGTTTGATATTGGCGCTGGCGCCGGTAACTTTCCCGTTGGCGCCGACAAACAGGTTGTTCAGAATGTCAGCAGTAGTGTTGTCAATGTTTATGTTTCCCGACAGATGGAAGGTATTGTTGAGCACTGCGGTGTTGACTGCCGTATTATCCGAATAAATCGCGTTGTTTACTGGTACGCCTGATTTGAAGGTCCTATAAAAAGTGTTGTTGATGACCATCAACTGGCTTGTGCCGCGCCTGTTGATGAAACCCTGAGCGCTTCCGCAGTTGTTGTTAGCAAAACTGCTGCGTGTAATGATGGCTAAGAGGGTGGCTAAGGGAGGATTATTTGACTCATAAAAAGCGCCACCGAAACTGTTGTTGGAAACAGATACTTTCGATATGGATATGTTACCACCGGCTATGGCGTTGATGAAATTGGCGCCAATGGTGTTGTTTTTGATGCGGGTACTGTCAAAACCGACCGTACTGGAAGCGCCGGAATGAATAAAATCTCCTTTGATCACGTTGCCGGTGATACTGTCTTTGGCTGCATCAAAAGAGATGTCGAAGAGGGGTGTTCCTCCTGCCACGCCCATGCCGCTGCCGTCAAAGTGAATGAAGTCCGCTGCGGTGGTGGAGGTGGTGTTGGCTCGGTTGTTGATAACAGCATTGCCTTTGAACTCCAACTGTGCGTTGGTGATGGCGTTGAAAAAGTGGTGGTCCTGCTTGTTGTCAGTGTTAAACACGTTGTCGCGAAATACATTGTTCCTGAAATAACCGCCGCCGCCTATACCATGGTAAAACTGCTTGAACTCGTTGGACGCAATGAGGGTGTTCTCGCAGGTTACATTAAAAGGATTTCCGCCGTCTTGATGGTGGTTGAATATGCCGCCAATCGTGTTGTGGGATATCACAGCATTGCGATAGGTCACATCCAGTTTGTCTGCTCCAGCGGTGCTGGGTCCTGTTTTGGCGATAAAATCACCTGCTATCTCGTTGCCTGTGATGCTGTCTGTAAACAGAATGGCGCCATTTGTTGCGAAGATAAAACACGCGGATGTGCGTGTTGTTGTGTCGTTTTTCACGGTGTTACCCGTAAAGGATATGGGAGTGGTCGAGTCGATCTGAATGAAAGTAGATATGGACTTGTTGCCGACAAAGCGGCTGTCTTGGATGGCGAGGGAGCCCGCGTGCAGGATAAAATTACTATTGTTGGCGGATGAAGGCAAAGGCGTAGGCAAAATCTTGTTATCGGTAAAGATGCTGCTTGATATTTTTGTTGTATTATTAGCGCTACCTTTGTCATATAAAAAAGTGCCATCCAACACCCGGTTACTGGAAACCCTTGCCCCGTCCATCACCACATCAAAACCGGCAGCGGTGGAGCTCAAAAAACTACCAATATTTGCCGTATTGTGATGAATGACCGTGTTCCGGAAGACCACAGAATCGGAAGCAGGACCGGATGCCTTGACAAAACTGCCGGTGAAGGTGTTACGGGCGATGCTGTCCGAAGCACCAAATTGAATCAAAGAAGGACCGCTACCGCTTCCGAAAGTCTCAATAAAATCCCCATTTCCTGACATGGTTGCCTGCGACAGGTTGTCGGTGACAATATTGCCTGTAAATTTGAACCGAGAGTTGCCCGAGAAACGAATAAAGTCGTTACTGTGACGGTTGCGCGTGATGCGGTTTTGGCGGATGGCAACAGTGGATGCCGCCTCCGTGCCGTCATGGTAGATAAAACTGCCGCCTGTTTCATTGTTGTCAACAACGGCACCGGTGACGTCAATATTGGTAGTGCCGATGCCGGTTTTATGGATAAAATGGTTGCCAATCTGATTGTCGGCGATGCTGTCGGCGCTAAAAACAATGTTGGCGTTGACTTGGTAGCCGTCAGCGTAGATAAAACTCGCATCTGCTGCTACTGTTGTATTGTTTTTCACGGTATTTCCCGTAAAAGAGAAGGAACTGGGCTGCGCGTAAGTATAGCCGCTGGGCGGATAAATGAAATGCTGATAGGATGTATTGCCGACAAAGCGGCTGTTTTCGATGGCGAGGCCCGGATAACTGATAAACCAGCAAGAAGCAGTACCTGTGCCGGCTTCATTCAATGCGCGGTTGTTGGTAAAGATACTGCCGGTGATGCTTCCCTTGGCATGATTGGCATCGCCTAATAAAAAAGCGCCGTTAGTCATCCTGTTATCAGACACTTTTACATTGTCCATCTTTACAAACAAACCGCGATGGTACGGATACATGAACGAGACTGAGGCGTTCACAAAATGTTCCGTTGATGTATTGTTGCAGATGCTCATGTTCCGAAATACAATAGAATCAGCAGGGCTAATATCATGATTTCTTATGACTGCTGTCCTGATGAAATTTCCGGTGAAGTGGTTGCGGGCAATGCTGTCTGCATCAAATTTAATATCAAAAACCCTGTCAAAAGAAGTACTATTTCCACAATTTACATGAATAAAATCCCCGTATGCTGTGGTTGCCAGCGATTGGTTGCCGATAACGGAATTGCCTGTAAAACTGAAAAGATAACCCTTCGTCCAGAAATCGATAAAATTCCCACTACTGCCATTTGTAAAATTGTAATGGTTGTCGGTGAAAGCGCATCCGGTGATAGTAGCAGAATCGTTGTTTCCTGCATTGGCTGTCGACTTGGATATAAAACCGAGGCCTAAGGTGTTTTTGCTCACAATAGAGCTGGTGAATAGAAGGGCTCCCGGATTGAAAATGAATGTTGACTCGCAGTGATTGCCGACAAAACGGCTGTCTTGGATGGTGAGAGCGCCCAAATTGTAGATAAAGGTGGGAAAAGCGTCACCTGCACTTGGTGCACCATAGCCCTCTGCGCGGTTGTTGATAAAATTGCAGTCGGTGATTTTTGCTGTATTATCGGACTTGTTGGCATATAAAAAACCGCCGTTAGTCATCTTGTTGTTGGAAACCTGTACCTCGTTCATCACCACATGAAAACCGGTACTACTGGAGTGCAAAAAATTACCCGTTAGCGTATTGTTATGAATGCCCGTGCGCTGAAAGACCACAGAATCGGATAGAGGAGAGTCTGATTTGATAAAAGCGCCGTTGGTGAAGGCGTTGCGGGCGATGCTGTCTGAGGCGCCAAATTTAATCAAAGAAGAAGAAGTACTACTGCAGGGTCCTGAATGCTCGATAAAATCCCCATATCCTGCTGTGGTTGCCAACGATCGGTTGCCGGTAACGATATTGCCTGTAAATTTGAACCGAACAGTGCTGTAAATGTTGTCCGAGTTTAATTTGAAAAAGTCGGAGGTGTTGGTGTTAGCTGAACAGTATGTGTTGTCAGTGAAAGTGCTTCCAGTAATGGAAGCATCAA
>JAITTD010000251.1 GCA_031287245.1 Bacteroidales bacterium | reverse complement strand
ATTAGTTGAAAGTAAAATACTTACAAGAAAAGGGGAAACCAATCTTGCAAAATATGTTTATAACTGACATTACCGCATTTCCGAAGTTTTTCCGAATCATTTCCGAAGTTTCCGAAGTTTTGCCCCCACCCTTTTCAGCGGTTGTGGTTGTGTTCGCTTTGGGCATTTCGTTAATCAAGCAACAATTACAGGGCTAACGCATTAAAAATATATTCAGTTGAAATTCAATCTATTACAAAATAGTATTTTACTACTTTTTGTAAGTTTAACGAAAGTTTGTGCTTGATAATCAATAAATTACGTGGACAAAACCATTTTAATGCGTTGACATGGTAACAGTTAACTTTTTTTGCTTAATAAAAATATTAACTCTATCTTTATCCTCCGTATTTTAATGTCATTTGCAGAGTATATAGTTATAATTCAACGAGATAGAAGAGCGTGAAACAAGTTTTGGTAAAATTTATTTCGGTAATCCTGATTCTGTTTCTGAACGGTTTTT
Source organism: Bacteroidales bacterium (assembly GCA_031287245.1). Taxonomy (GTDB): domain Bacteria; phylum Bacteroidota; class Bacteroidia; order Bacteroidales; family UBA4181; genus JAIRLS01. Next base: position 10,213 of record JAITTD010000251.1, on the reverse strand, counting down.
TGGCGTTAGCACAGCAAAAACCGGTAGAACAATTGACCCGTGAAGACATCATGACCATGAGTTTTGATGAATTATCCGCCTATTCCATGGAAGATCAGATGAAATTGGCCAGCATAGCGGGGGTAAGTTTTGAGGAATTATTTAATTTGGAGTTGAATAAGGACGTTTCGATTGCCTCCAAACAAACGGAGAGTTTCTTCGACACCCCCCTGTCCACCTCGGTATTAACAGCGGAAGAGATTGAACGATCGGGCGTGTTGTCCGTGCCGGAAGCCATGCGACTGATACCGGGTGTGATGGTTTTTGAAAAAACCAATGGCAACTACGGTGTGCAACTTCGCAGCAACAACAATGTTGAGGGACAGCAGAACCTTTTTGCTGAAAACACCCTGACGCTGGTCATGCTCGATGGCAGGATCGTTCACAATTACATCACAGGCGGAATGTTTTGGGAAACGCTGCCGGTGAGTATTTCGGAAGTGGAACGGATTGAAGTGATACGCGGTGCGGCAAGCGTTATGTATGGCGCCAATGCGGTGAACGGCGTCATTAACATCATTACCAAAAAATCGTCATCTGAAAAGGTTTCTGTCGAAGCCGGTGCCAAATCGGGTAACTATTTCAATAGCAGTAATCCCTTCGCCATGAGAACCGTCAATAACCAATACCTGTCAGCCCTGGTGAATGTCAATGAAAATCTGATACTCAAAGCCTCTGTCAATTACAATTACCGCGAACGCCGACAATCGGACATTTATTTTTATTTGACTCAAAATGTGCAGTTTGAGGATAGGCTTTCCAACGCTTTCTATCCGGTGGATTCAGTGATCATGCACGGCGCCGACTCAAAAGAGATGTACACTAACCCTTCCTCCGGACAGCAAGCGTATGGCATCAACGCAATGGCGGGATATACGGTAAACGATAAAATTGATTTCCTTCTCACTACGGGGGTGCAGCGGTCGCAGGTCATTTCTTCCAATCTTGATTTGTATTTTTTCGCTCACACCGAAAGAGATATGCAGACACAATATGTCAATCTTCGCTCAAAAATCTACGATTTCGACATACAAACCAACTATACATGGGGCAACGGCAATTTGGCGCGAGGAATTCCTTTCTTTCAAGGAAATTGGGGCGTTTTCAACACCGATATTGATTATAACTACCAATGGAACAATCTGAACATCAATCCGGGTATCGCAATGTCTTTCAACACCTTGAACGGTGATGGCAATCAATCTTATTTTGCAGGAAAACAATCTTTAAGCACTTGGACGCCAAGCCTGCGGCTCGATTACAAACCCTGTGACCAACTGCGGTTCATAGGCGGAGTACGAATGGCAAAATACAAAACGCCCGACAATTATGTTTTCTCATGGCAATTGGTGGGCAATTATTCGTTTACCGACAAAAGCATCCTTCGCGCCGTATATTCACGAGCCAATCGGAGCCCGTTTATGATGGATGTCAATTCCAATTCGTCGGTAAATGTAATTAGCAATCGCGACAGAATCCGGACAACCGAAATTTTTATGGAAGGCAATAAAAACTTAAAACTGGCTATTGTCGATATGTTTGAGTTGGGATACCGCCAAAAAATAGGCAAACATTTGTTGTTGAATGTCGAAGCCTTCTATTCGGAACTGAAAAACCTCAACACGGCACAATTGACGGATATGAAGGTCAAGATAGATCCCTCCACCATTTCCTTGGACAACGTGGCTACAATGCCCCATTATTTGTATTATCAATTTGAAAATATACCGGACGTACAGCAACAAACCGGCATAACGATAGAATTAGGAGTTGTGGCAAACGACAAACTGAGTTTCCGCCTTTGGGGCACCGGACAATTGTCATACATCAAAAAAAAGCACATGACCAGCGAACTATTTGTGGATCAGGGTAATTTTGCTCCCACCATACCTGGAATGGCTTTTGTATTGGCTTATTCGTACTCCGCCGCATATAATCAGGTTATTAACCCTGAGGAAGACAATAAAGATGCCGCCCAGGCGGCAGGAATAAAGGCTATCTCAAAATACATTGTTGGTTGGGACGGTTCGCAGATTATTATGGAAGTCACCAAAAAAGACATGGAAGACCAGATAAACCAGACCGAATATATCCGCACCAAATCCCATGTTACCCCTACTTTTTACGGCGGCGGTGAAATGAACTGGCAAATTTTACCCAAACTTTCATTCTGTTTAAATGCCCATGGCTTTTCAAGTTACAATTATGCCAACCAGTTTTTAAGCGCGACTGTTCAGTCCAAAATGCTGCTCAATGCCAATATTGCATATAAATTTATGGATTATGCCACATTGTCGTTGGCTGTCAACAATATCCTGAACGCCACTTCACCCGAATTTGGGTTTATGGATAAAGTCGGCACACAATGGTATCTGGGATTCAACTTTAAATTTTAATGATTATCCGGATATTTGTTGTATTTTTGTATTTTATTATACATGCAAGTTAAAATGAAACATCATGGTTAAATTTTTGAAATACCTCTTGGCTTCCTTCATCGGATGCTTTATCGCGTTGTTTTTGCTCTTCTTTATTTTGATAGGCATGATGGGCGCCTTGTCGTCATTAGCCGACCAACCGGTGACGGTGAGTAGCCATTCCGTACTCAAAATAGAATTGAATACGGAAATCGTGGAACGCACAGTAGAAAGCACTTTCCCGAATATCGACTATACCACCATGCACAGCAAACAGGTAATGGGACTGAACAAGATCCTCGCTGCCATCAAGCGGGCAAAAAACGACCATCGTATCAGCGGTATCTATCTGAACCTTACCACTATACCTGCCGGTTTTGCCATCGTGGAAGAAATACGCGATGCATTGGCTGACTTCAAAGAATCGGGAAAATTCATTCTCAGTTACAGCGACGAATACACACAAAAATCCTACTATCTGGCAAGCATAGCCGACAAAGTGTATATCAACTCGTCAGGCGATTTCCTTTGGCGAGGCGCAGGCGTACAAATGCCTTTTTTCAAGAACGCCTTGGACAAATTGGACATCGAAATGCAGATTATCCGCCACGGAAAATTCAAAAGCGCCATAGAACCGCTTATTTTTGAAGAAATGAGCAAGGAAAACCGCGAGCAAACGCTGTCGTATGTCGGTTCCATCTGGAATTGCGTATTGGACAAGATTGCCGAAGCCCGTGGAGTCACCGCAGAACAACTGAACGACTGGGCTGACAGACTTGAAATCTATGACGCCCGCACCGCCCTGAAAAAAGGATTGGTGGACGGTTTGGTGTATTACGATACGGTATTAGACGAATTGCAAGAGCAAACCGGTGCAAAATCAACAGATGATATTAATTTCATCACCCTTTCCAAGTATATCAAAGCGGACAAGTTATCATTGAAAAAGGAAGAAAAACAAAAAATAGCCGTCATTTATGCCGAAGGCAACATTGTGATGGGCGACGGAACAAATGAAATAACATCCGAAGGCTTGTCCAAAGCTATCAGGCAGGCGCGACAGGACACTGCGGTGAAAGCCATCGTACTGCGCATCAATTCAGGCGGAGGCAGCGCACTGGCATCGGACATTATCAGTCGCGAAGTAAGTCTGGCAACCGAGGCAAAACCTGTGATAGCATCGTTCAGCGAAGTGGCGGCATCCGGAGGCTATTACATCGCCACGCAAGCCGACATCATCATTGCCGACCACACTACCATCACCGGTTCTATTGGCGTATTCGGGGTGGTACCCAACTTCAAAAATTTTATGAACAAAAAATTGGGCTTGACTTTCGACGGAGTGAATACCAACCGATTTGCCGACTTTCAGAATACGATGCGTCCGCTTAGAGCCGAAGAGCGCGATGTGCTTCAACGCAGCGTGGAAGATGTGTACAACACCTTCCTCACCTGTGTTTCCGTAGGACGCAATATGCCTGTGGAGGCGGTGGACGAAATCGGTCAAGGGCGTGTGTGGAGCGCAGTGGATGCCAAACGGATCGGATTGGTGGACGAATTTGGCGGAGTGAACGATGCCATTCGTATTGCAGCCGAAAAAGCAGGTTTGGACAATTATTCCATTGAGGAACTGCCCAAACAGCAGGGCGCTTTGGAAGCCTTGCTGTCGAGTTTGTCGGAAGAAGTGCACACGCGCGTCATCCATGCCGAATTAGGCGACTCGTATCGCTACTACCGCCAAATGCAAAACGTACTGAAAATGAAGGGAATTCAGGCGCTTTTACCCTACGAAATCGAAATTTACTGATAATATTAATGTATGGCGCAGTAGGTCTGTTGCCGCTGAATATGGAAATAGCTTTAATTGGATATGGAAAAATGGGCAAGGCGATAGAAGCCGTTGCTCTTGAACGGGGACATCGCATCCCTTTGATTATTGATGTGGATAATTTGGACGCTTTTACACGCGAAAACCTGCAAAAAGCGCAGGCTGTCATTGAGTTTACCGGACCGCTCACCGCATTTGACAATGTGACGCGTTGTTTGGAATTTGATGTGCCGGTGGTATCAGGCTCAACCGGCTGGTATGGCAGGCTCAACACGGCGAAAGAACTGTGCGCCGCCCGCAATGGTTCCATGCTGTGCACCTCCAACTTTAGTCTGGGTGTCAATCTTTTTTTCGAGTTAAACCGCACTTTGGCGCGCTTGATGGGCAACTTTCCCGTCTATAAAGCCTCTATCACGGAAACCCATCACAGCCAGAAACTGGATAAGCCGAGCGGAACAGCCATCACCCTGGCGGAAGGCATCATTGACGAGATACGGAACATCAAAAATTGGGAATTGGACGGCGCTGAGCAGGGCGTGTTGCCGGTATATGCTCTTCGCGAAAACGATGTACCCGGCACGCACATTGTGAAATATGCTTCGGACATTGACGACATCGAAATCATCCACACGGCGCACTCGCGACAGGGCTTTGCTTTGGGAGCAGTGCTTGCTGCCGAGTACATTCACAACAAAAAAGGCGTTTTCTCAATGAAAAACCTGATAAACAGCAAGTAATCAACATGAAAATTTTAATAATAGGAGCAGGGAACATGGGGGCATGGTTTGTCGAATCCCTGTGTCTGGAGCATGATGTAGCGGTTTTCGACACGGATAAACGGCGGTTGCGCTACTTTTTCAATACCCATCGTTTTGTTTCCTTCGACCAAATCAGCGCTTTCCGTCCCGATTTGGTCATCAATGCAGTGAGTTTGCAGCACACTGTCAGCGCTTTCAACGATATATTGCCCTATCTGCCTGAGGAGTGCATTCTGAGCGACATCACTTCCGTGAAAAACGGATTGCACGACTATTACCGCAACTTGGGCAGGCGTTTCGTTTCAACGCACCCCATGTTTGGTCCTACTTTCGCCAGTTTGAAAGAGTTGTGCTCACAAAATGCCGTCATCATCAGCGAAAGCGATGAGGAAGGCAAACAGTTTTTCCGCAATTTCTACGCCTCTCTGCACCTGAATATTTACGAATATTCATTTGAACAGCATGACAGAACAATGGCATATTCCCTGTCCGTTCCCTTTGCCTCAACGATGGTGTTTGCCGCTTGTATGCGCCATCAGGAAGCGCCCGGCACCACTTTCAAAAAACATCTTGACATTGCCAACGGGCTGCTTTCGGAAAACGACTATCTGCTGAGCGAAGTGCTGTTCAACCCATACACCCTGCCTCAAATAGAGAAAATACAGCAACGTTTGGCAGATTTGACGAAAATGATACGCAAAAAAGATACCCCGGCGTTGCACCAATTTGTGAGCGAATTGCGGGAAAACGTGGCAAGAAAAGAGGACTTATAATTGATGGCAAACAGAATTGCAATCAATCGCCTTCACCAGTTCAATTCCAGTTCCAACTGTTGCGGCTCGTCGGTTTCGCGGTCTCGGAGGTGCGAAACGCCGATGCCCAGCAATCGGATGCCTTTCCCCTCCCACTTTACCTCATCCAGCAGGTTGCGGGATATTTTCTGCAATGCAGGGTAACTGTCTATGAAACTGCTGGATGTATGGCTTTTGGTCAAAGTTTGGAAATCGCCAAAGCGTATTTTCAGCGTAACGGTTTTGGCTGTTTGCTTCAACTCCTCCATATCGCCAAAGAGGCGTTTTTCCAAGCGATAAAGTTCGGTGATGACAGCAAAACGGGTGGTCAGGTCTTGCTCGAAAGTATTTTCGGCGCTGATGGACTTGCGTATCCACGACGACACTACCGGACGGCGGTCAATGCCGCGCACCATATCGTAAAAAAAGATGCCGCGCTTGCCGAACATCCTGAGCATAGCATCCAAACTGAGCGCTTGCAGATCGGCGCCGGTATGAATGCCGTTTTTGCGAAGTTTTTCAGCCGTCACCTGCCCTATGCCGAATATTCTATCGATGTTCAACCGGCTCATGACTTCCATCCCCTGATGGGGCTCAATCACGAAGATGCCATCGGGTTTGTTCATGTCCGAAGCAATTTTTGCCAGCGATTTGTTGTACGAAACACCGGCAGAAGCGGTCAATTGTGTCGTTTCCTTAATGCGTTTCTTGATTTCAAGGGCGATGAGTGTAGCAGAAGCCATGCCTTTTTTGTTTTCTGTAATGTCCAGAAAGGCTTCATCCAGCGACAGCGGCTCTACCAAATCGGTGTATTCGTGAAAAACAGAGCGTATTTGTTGCGAAACCTCTTCATACACTGCTAAGCGATGCGGTTGGAAAATCAACTGCGGACAGTGGCGTTGCGCCACCACCGATGGCATGGCAGAATGAACGCCGTATTTGCGGGCTTCGTAACTGGCGGCGGCTACCACCCCGCGCGGTACAGCCCTGCCCACAACTATGGGTTTTCCTCTCAATTCAGGAAAATCCCGCTGTTCAATGGATGCAAAAAAAGCGTCCATGTCTATATGTATGATTTTACGGCTGTCTGTCATTCTATTGAGGCGGACCTCCCATACCTCCCATTGGCGGTCTTTCGCGCGTCATGCTGCGGGGCATCGTATCTCGCTGCGGATCTGATGTCTGCGTGCCGCCACTTGACATGCCTCCGAAGGAACTGAACCGGTACAGGAAACTCAGCATATAAAACCGCCCGAGAATATTGGAATGAGTGTCCTCAATATAATTATCGGCAGTGGTTCGGGTGTAACTTGAATTTTGTTTGAGCAGGTCATACACTGACAACTTGACCGTGCCGCGTTTGCTCGCAAAAATCTGTTTCGATATATCAGCGCCCCAAAGGATCATGTCGCGATTGTAATTGTCGCCATAACCCTTGTAGAAATTGTAATTGATATTGCTGGAGAGAATCAGTCCCAGCGGAAATTGAAGGTACAAATCGCCGCCCACGCGGTGGTTGAAATAATTGGTGTTTTCCTTGTTGGAATATTCGGCACGATTGTAGCCCAAACGGTACGAACCGGTCAATTCCAGCCAGTCGTTGCGATAGGTGATTCTAAACGTTTCGTTGATGCCGGCGGTTCGGGTGTCATTTTTCTCCTGCGCTGCATTGGCACGTTGGGTGTAACTGATATTGTTGCCATAATTGCCCGCCAGGGTGCTATTGATGGACAGTTTCGTCTTTTTTATCGGCATATTCACCATGATACTGGCGTTGGCGCCGTAAATACCGTTCACATTCACCGGCATCACCGTCTGTTTGCCGCTGGCATCATACTGGGTCGAATTGGCAATGTAGTTATTCGTGACAGTGAACGAAAGGGAAGTCAGGAAAGTAGTCAGATTATCGGGATTGAAAAGGTTGTACGTCGCCCTGAGGTTTTGCCGAAAGGCTGGATTCAGGTTTTTGTTTCCCAACTGTTCATAAAGCGGGTTGGAATTGTCTTTCACCGGCATCAACTGCTGGATGCTTGCCTGCTGCATATTGCCACGATAATCAAATCGAAGCATTTTCTGACGGGTGGTGCCGAAAACAAGATTGGCAGAAGGTGAAAAGTTCAAACTCCTGAACGTAGTGTCGTTGATGCTTCTGCCGCTGCTGCTCATCGACCACGGCTGTATGCCAACGCCCAGTGTATAACTGTATTTCTCCCGCCGCGTGTTGAACCGGATATCCGCCTGATGGTTCGCATAGATATTATCATACAGGGTGGAATATTCTTCATCTTTCGAATGGTCCACCGTGTTGAAAGTTTCCTTTTTCGAGCCGGTGTTCGTTCGGTTGTAGGAATACGACAATTCCAAAAAATGGTCTTTCCCTATCGGTTCCGTGTAGGAAACGCGAGTTCCAATATTGTTGTTATGGTTGTTATTGGTATAATACTGATCAAGCGAGTCGTGCGAGGCTAACAAAGCGGTGTATTCCCAGTTATCCTGAATATTGGTGCCATCCGATTGATTGTTGGAATATCCGTAGTTGACATTCAGCGAAAGGGTACGTCCGACTTTGGCAAATTTATGCCGCCACAGCAGTGAACCTGATGTGGACAGCGAATTGTTGCCGGAACCGGAAGATGAGTAGCCCGAACTGAGCGTGTCGATGACACCGTTGAGCATCCTGTTTTGTGTCATATAATAATAGTCGCTTGTCGAAGAGCCGGCGCCAATGTTCACCGTGGGGCGAAAAAGGATAGAATTATTCTCGTTAATCTTATAATCCAGTTCAAGATTGATTCTGTGGTTTTGCGATTTGCGGTTTTGCGTCTGATTTTGGTTGGAATAAAAAACCGTATCCGAATCGAAAAGATTACGACGGTTGCTTTCCTGCACCACATCGCGGTTCATCACATTAAAGAAATAATTGGCACCCAGTTTCAACTTGTCGTTGGCGCCAAAAGCCTTGTTGAAATTAGCGCCGCCGGAAGTAGCTGTGCTGATGCCGCTGTTGCCGCCGCCCAAACTGATTCCGCCAAGATTGTAGCCGCCGCCGCGATTTCCACCGCCGCGATTTCCGCCACCGCCGCCCATACTGCGACCGCTGCCGCCCATCGTATTCATCACGTCGCCCATAAAGTCGCTAAAACCGATATTGTTGGTATTGTTGGACGACAGCAGCGCCGTCATCTGGGTGCTGCCCTGAAAATAGCCGATAAAACCGTTGGCATCGTAGTGTCCCTGGTTGAATCCGTCAGCAAAGCCATAGCCCGCCATAGCCCGCCCGAACATCCCGTTGCGGTTGCCCGGTCGGAGCGTCAGGTTGATGACCTTCTCGGTGTTGTCGTCCTCGATGCCGGTAAACTGCGCCTGATCGGATTTGCGGTCCACCACCTGCACCTTGTCCACAGCGTTGGCTGGCAGGTTTTTCAAGGCTACCTTCGGGTCATCGCCAAAAAACTGCTTGCCGTCCACATACACCTTGGTGACTTGCTGCCCGCCTGAAGATACCGTACCGTCCGACTCCACCTCCACTCCCGGCAGTTTCTTCAACAAGTCTTCCACCACGTCACTCTCCTTGGTCTTGTATGCCGAGGTATTGAACTCAATGGTGTCCTTTTTCACGATGATTGGATTGAATTTGGCGGTCACTTCCACCCCTGCCAGTTCGATGTCTGCCTTGTGAAGAACTATTTTTCCGACATTCACCATGCGGGCGTCGCCTGTCAGTTTCAAAGACTTGAAAGTCGTTGTATAACCCAAATAACTGACAATCATCCGGTATTCGCCGGCTGGAATCTTGCTCACCTCAAATTTACCGGACGGAGCACTGATGCCACCGGCAACGAACTTCAAATCTTTCGCTGTCACCAACTGCACATTAGCCCCATCCAATCCTGCGGCAGATATGCTATCGGCGATAACACCACTCACCGAAAAACCGTCTTGCGCCTGTAATTCAACAAAACTCAATAAAAAAACACCCACAACTGCTATCAAGCAAATTCTTTTTTGGTTATACATTGTTATACATTCTACATTGTTTTAGGTTGTTATAGATAGTGATGCGATAGTGATTCAATCGTGATGCGATAGTGATTCATTGTACCTTACGGCTATCCTTTCAACCTTTTTCCCTTTTATCCGTTCAACCTTTCTTCCTTTTTAATTCAGACACTGCAAAGATGAAAAGGTTTATTCAAAAAAACATCTTTTTATGAATTTTTAAGAAGTTATATCGTTGTGATACGATAGTGATTCAATTGTGATATAACCGAGGCTTGCACCGTTCACTCGTTTCTCCGTTCCCCCGTTTCTCCGTAAAAATTTATTTTTCTATTGATAAATGATTTTTTAACTTTGTAACATCAAATTTGAAAGGATTTG